>JAPFBP010000050.1 GCA_029250275.1 Candidatus Nitrosopumilus sp.
ACTTTAGGATCAAAAAGAGGAAAAACGTGTTTGTGATTTATGCGAGTGCTCTATCAATCATACTTTGGTATGATTCTTTAGATGCTGCACCCACTTGCTGGCTGACTATTTTGCCTTTGTTGAGTAGGATTAAAGTTGGAATACTAAAGACATTATATTTTGAGGCTAACTCATTAGCCTCATCAACATTAACCTTGACAAATTTTACTTTGCCATCATAGTCAGCTGCCAGTTCTTCAACTACTGGACCTACCATTCTACATGGACCACACCATTCGGCCCAAAAGTCTACAAATACAGGAATGTCAGAATTTATCACATCTACTTCCCATGATTTTACATCTGAAATTTGTGTTACAGGCATTCTAGCATTATTTTATTGGTCATACCTAAAAACGTTCACCAGAATTAACACCGTATTTTTTGTTGGAAAATTGATTTTGACATATACTTAAATGACGTTTTGGTAAATTTTAGACATGAGTTCAGAACTTAGACTTAAAAAATTAAGAGGATCTGGCGGCTATATCATGGCTACTGTAAATGATGAACAACAAATGAAAGGAAATTTGGGTGGACCTGATCTATTTTTAGCTCCTATCGGAAGACTGGACGCAAATACAATTACTAAACATTTTTGCAATACTTGTGAAAAAGAATTTGAAGGTCCTCCAAAGATAGAATTTGAGAATCCAAATGAAGTAGTTGCAGAAAATCTAATACTTGTAGAACGAGGTCAATACATTTGTAATTCATGTAATGCTTCTATTGCAGAATATAGAGATTTCAAAAAGGAAAATGAAGCAGTGGGAGTTGGAAATGCAAAACCGTTAGAACCTCAAGTTCAAAGGGTACAACCAGAAATTACACAGCCAATTGCAAAATTTTTAACAGCCACACAAGAAACTGTTACACAGTCAGGTCCAATAACTTCAGTTACATCAATTGAAGGAAAAGGTGTATTTGATGAGAATGCAAATAAAATTGGAACTGCAAAACAAGTTGGAATTGATTCTACACAATCAATGGTTTTAGTAGTTAGTAAAGAAGATGGTACAGAAGGAAGCATTCCATGGAGTAGTATCAAAAAAATTGGTCAAATAATTTTTTTAGGAAATCCTGAAGTAGTATCTCAACCTGGAAAATGCTCTAGTTGTGGATTTGTAAACAAAGAAGGTTCAAAATTCTGTGAAGACTGTGGAAGTAAAATCTGATAATTAGTAAATTTAATCAATGATACTATAGGCGATAACATAATTGGCAAAAAGATCAATCCCAAAATGCGTAGTTAAAGATATCATAATTGTAGCTGTTGGAGTTTTAATTATTTGGATTGGTTTACAAGTAGCATTTGGAACACAAAATCCATTTTATGTTGTTGCAAGTGGAAGTATGATTCCAGTCTTAAAAGTATATGATGTTTTGATAGTTTCAGGTCATGAGCCTTTTGAAGAAATAGAAATTGGTGACATTATAGTATTTGATAGACCCTCAGATCATAATAGAGTAATTGTACATAGAGTAGTTTCAATTATTTCCGAGGATCCTAAAACAATTAGAACCCAAGGGGATGCAAATTCAGGATCAATTCCGGGTACAGATTATCCAATTACTGAAGAAGAATACATTGGAAAAGTAGCATATACACTTCCACAAGTAGGATATGTTACACAGTTACTCAAGCCACCAATCAACTACGTCATAATTGCAGTAGTTATTGGAATAATGGTTGCAAAACAAGTATTGAAAAAGAAAAAGGAAAAAGAACTTACATTTACTGATCCGTTAGATTCAGTGAGTCCTGATACAATAGAGGAATTATCAGATATTGGTAAAATTGGAAAAGATTCTGAATATTCAGAACATATTGTAAAAACAGATGTAGAAGAATTAGATGACACTGATGAGATTGAAGATATTGCAAAAAGAAATGCGGTTGAAGACAAATTTGATGATATTGAAGATGCCATAGAAGATGATTCAAAATCTAAAAAGAATGTAAAAGATTCAAATTAAAAAAGGAATTAGACTTGTAAATAATAGTCTTAATAGAAAATCAAAGTATATTCAAACAAAAATTAGATCAGGTTCTAAAGAATAGAGTCTTTTGTTTTGAAAACTCGATCAAAGTAATCAGATAATTCTTTTGGTTCTTCAATATCATTTGTAATTCCTGCCAAGTTCTTTGCCAAATTCTTTTTGTAACCTACTTGCATTTGTCTTTGAATTTGAATTCTTTGTGCTTGTGGTGAGCCTGCTCCATGCATTGATTCTGTAAGATAACCAACTGCATTTCTTCCCAAAGTCATGTTTTCAATTAATCTTAAAATTCTCATTCTATTCTCAACATCAACTCCCTTTCTTCCTACAAGATATTTTTTTAGTAATGGTCCAACTTCAGGATGTCTAAAGTCTTTCTCAGAAGGTAATGTAACAACCAATCCTCCTGCAATGTCTTGTGCTAGTCTACTAATCTCATATGGGAATCTTGTTACGTTATGTTTACAAACTTGTGCAAGCATGTCTTCATTTAGATAAACACCTGATTTCAGCTTGTGTGCTAGGTATGATGATGCAATACCTGCAGCAAAAATCGTTTCATTAAGATGATTCATCTCAATAATTTTATCTTTAATGTGAGATACACCAGGAACTCCATTGTAATCAGCTATTGTTGCTGCTGCACCAATCAATACATCACCAAGTCCTGTTTTGCATACGTAGCTACGTCTATGATAACAAGTGAAACGTTCAATTAACATGGAGGCAAATTCAAATTCCCCATTCATGAAAACTTTATCCCATGGAATAAACACTCTATCTAAAATCATCAAAGCTTCTTGTCCTGCAAACTTTGCATTACCATCATCAATGTCACCATCTTCCATACTTCTTGTATCACAAGACTGTCTACCGTAAATGTAAGTAATTCCTTTTACATCTGCAGGAACTGCACCAACGATTGCCCAGTCTTTATCATTTTCAGTTAATCTAACTGTTGGCATTAAAATTATCCAGTGTGAATTAATACAACCAGTTTGATGTGCTTTAGCACCTGAAACATAGACTCCTTTATCATCGGTATCTACTATTCTTGTAAACAAATCAGGATCATCTTGTTCTGCAGGTCCCTTGCTTCTATCCCCTTTAGGATCAGTCATAGCACCACCAATTACAGAATTTTCTTTTTGAACCATCTTTACAAATTCTAAAAATCTTTTATGATAATCAGTTCCATGTTTTTCATCAATCTCAAATGTAGTAGAGTGTAAAGCATTAATTGCATCCATTCCAACACATCTTTGAAAACACGTTCCAGTATTTTGTCCAAGTTTTCTCTGCATTTTATTTTGTAAAACTAAATCTTCTGCACTTTCTGCAATGTGTAAAAATCGGTTAACTCTCAATCCAGTAAGTGATGAATTAGCAGTAGCTAATGCTTCTTCACGTACTGCAAGATCATAAGTTTCTGCAACTGCATTAATTGATGGTCTAATCATTGGATGATCTACTGGTTCTTTTACCAATTCTCCAAAGAGGTAAATTTTGAGATTACGTCCTCTAAGACTTTCAATGTAATCATCCCCAGTTCTAATTGTCTTTAGGACATTAGCCATGTAACATTATTTGTTTTGAAGTTGTATAAATATGCTAAATTAGTTTAAGCTAATTTTAGGTATGAGTTTTTCAATTAGAGTCCTATACGAATATCAAGAATACGACAGCCTTTTCCTTTTTCCATTACAAGGACTGGATTCATGTCTAATTCTTTGATCTCTGTAAAGTCTGAAACTAGTTGTGACAATCTCTGAATACATTCAGAAAGTTTTGCAATGTCTGATGGCTTTTCACCTCTAACTCCTTGTAGTAGTTTTTGAGTCTTAATTGATGCAATCATGTCATCTGCTTCTAAATCAGTGACAGGTGCAAGTTTGAAGGTTACATCTTTGAGAACTTCCACATAGATTCCGCCCATTCCAAGCATGAGGACATGACCGAATCCAGACTCTAGTTTTGAGCCAATGATTAATTCTTTACCACCTTTTACCATCTCTACAATCAATACACCTTTGATCTCAGCTTTACTGTTGTATTTTTTGGCATTTTTGATAATTGTTTTGTATGCATCTTTGATCTCTGTATCATTTGTCAAGTTTATTTTAACACCACCTGCGTCAGATTTATGAATAATTTGCGGAGATGCAATCTTCATTACAACAGGATAACCAATCTTCTTTGCAATTTTTATTGCTTCTGTTTCATTTTTAGCAAGTGCACTTTGAGGTAAAGGTAAACCGTATGCTTTGAGAACTTCTTGTCCTTCTTCTTCTAAAAGATTTGGTCTCTTTTCTTTTTTTACCTTGTCAAAGATTGCCTTTGCTTTTGCTTTGTTTACTTTAAATTTTATAATTTTTCCATTTGGAGATTTAATCCAGTTTGAAAATTTAGTCATTGCATTAAGAGTTCTAATTGCTCCTTCAGCATAGTTGTAATAAGGAACATCTCCTTCTGCCAAAATTTCTCTATTTGTAATGCCTTCATCTAATCCCATTAGACTTGCAAGCATTGTTTTTTTGTATTTCTTTGACATTGCAACAATTACTTCAGCTAGCTTATCATAATTTAGAGTTCCAGAAGGAGTACACATTGTAATGACAGATCCTACATTTGGATGTGAAAGTACACGATCCAAAACATTATGAAATCTATTAAAATCAGCATCACCTACAATGTCAACAGGATTTCTAGAGCTTCCCCAAGGTGGAATTACCTCATCAATCTTTTTACTAATACTCTTAATGTCTGCCATCTTGAGCTTTGCCTTTGAACATGCATCAGTGGAGATGATTGCAGGTCCACCTGCATTAGAAACGATTACAAGGTCACCTGCTGTTGGAAGTGGTTGTTTTGAAAATGCAGTTGCATAATCAAAGAGCTCCTCCATGGTGTCAACCCGAATAGCACCTGATTGTTTTAGTAAAGCATCGTAGATTTCATCTGAACCCATCAAGGCTCCAGTATGAGACATTGCAGCTTTTGCACCCTCTGGACTACGTCCAGATTTGAGTACAAGAACTGGTTTTTTGAGTTTTTTAGTAATATTTTTACAAACTTTAAGAAATTCTTGACCATCGCCCATATCTTCAAGATACATAACAATGACTTTGGTTTGTTTGTGATTTGCAAGAATTTTTAGAATATCAACTTCGCTCATTACAGCTTTATTTCCAAGACTAACAACTGCTGAGAATCCAATTCCTTGAGCACTAGCATCTTCAACTAATGCTGCACATATTGCACCACTTTGAGATACAAGTGCAATTTTTCCAGACTTTGGTGTAATTTTAAGAAAAGTAGAATTCATCATTGTCTTTGGATCAAGATTCATGACACCAAGACAGTTAGGTCCAATGATTTGGATGTTGTATTTTTTAGCTATGTCTTTGAGTTCTTGTTCGCGTTTAGCTCCTTCTTCATCAACTTCTTTGAAACCTGCTGTGATAATTATAACACCTTTGATTTTTTTCTTTCCACATTCTTCTAACACAGGTGCAACCAATATGTTTTTGATTACAATAACTGCAAGATCAATTGGTTTTGGAACATCTAAAACAGATTTGTATGCTTTTTTGTAAAAGACTTGATCTCTGGATGGACTAATTGGATAAACTGTTCCTTTGAAACCATTCATAATATTTGATGTAATTGTAGCGCCAACACTTCCTCTCTTATCAGATGCACCAATTACTGCAATAGATTTTGGTGATAAGATAACAGATTCTACCATGTTAAGTTGGATCTAAGATTTTGTATAATAAAGTTATTCTCAAAAATTTCTGATCTCTTGTTTTTAGCTTCCCAGCATTTTTCCTGCCAAATTCTCTTTTCTAGGAACCCAAACAATGGATAAATTAGAAAATTTTCCAATAATTCCCCATGCTTCTCGAGCCAGATTTCTTAATTCTTCATTATTTATTGCAAATACATGGTTTAGTTGGTTTACAGTATTCTTAGAATCACTGTAAATTGTAATTTCTTCATTAGAATCAACATACTTGTTTAATGCAGAAATTATTGCCAGATATTCAGCCTGATTGTTAGTAAGTTCAGGTTTTTTTTCATAAAATGATTCTCCAGTTTCTTTTACAAAATAGCCGAATCCGCTATTAATTCCACCAGAACCATCAACGTAAATACTAATTCCCATCTTTATACAACCTTGTTATCTTCACAATAAAATTCAACACTATCATGTAAATGATTGTAGAGATTCCTTTGGATGCAATTGATGCCAAATAGGGGTCTAGTTTATTGTTAGAAAATAATATTGTAATCCCATCTAGCTACAGTATAAACTACTTTAGCAATTCCTAGTGATGTAATTAATTTTTTAAATCATGTTTTAGTTTTGCTGTGTCAGTTCCACCAGATTCTAGACGATATTTTTTTCTGTTATCTAGATAAAATAGACTACTAAAAAATAAATTATATAATCTACAATTGTTGTATATGTGGTGTTTAGATAATTATCTTAATCAGATAAAACTTTGGTAATTATAGATTAAATTATTATTGACGCTGCAAATGCTATTAGAATATTTTTGTAAGTTTTAGATATTCTTGTAACACATTTTGAAATATTTTTTATTACAATTAAACTAAGACTAGTCCAAAGTAATTTTTAGAAATATAATTAATCCTGCAAGTTCAGCAATACCCACCCCTAACATATATGGAAATATTTCATTTGAAAAAATCATTTCCATCGAGAAATAAGCCCATGCGCCAATCACGTTGTGTAAGAATAACATCCCTGCAACAACTATCATACCTAATGGAATCTGAGCTCTAGTCTTTCCATACATTTTTCCAAATATACAAATTAGAATTCCAAGTATGCCCATATTTGCAATTGAAACAATAGACAGCACTAGAGAAGTAGGTTCCATTAGTGTAAAACACCTCTGGATCTTTTATTTACTTTTGTCCAATTTTCCTTCAATTTCTTCAAATATCACCATATTGACTTCAAGAAAAGTTGAGATAAAATAATTCACATTGTATTTTTCGCCAACTTTGCTGATCATGTTATTTTTTTCTAATACTCTGATATGATGCTGAATAGCCTTGTAATCAAGATTCAATTCCTTTGCCAATTGATTGATGTTAAACGGATTTTCCTTTAATTTTGAAATTATTTTTAATCGGTTTAATCCTCCTCGTGAACCTGTAAATACAAACCATAGTAGTCTTTTTGCATCAGGATCGTTGGCCATAAGTTATGAAATTCTTCTCATTTACTACTAAAATGTATTCTGGGATAAACAATAGTAGAAAGTATAAAAAACATAATCAATTAAATTTGAATGAACTAGAAAATGATGTTAAATTATGATGCTCCTCTGTATAGACCACCATCAGAAGCTAAATCATTAATTTTCCAAGTAACACTAGGTTGTTCATTTAATGAATGTTCATTTTGTGATATGTATAGATCAAAAGAATATTCTGAAAGATCATGGGAAGATGTAAAGGGAGAAATTGACATGATGGCAGGTTATCTTCCTGAAACTAGACGAGTATTTCTTGCAGATGGTGATGCATTAAATCTTGATTCTGAATACATAATTAAAATTATAAAGTACATTAGAGAAAAATTTCAAAACATTGAAAGAATTTCTTGTTATGCAATGCCTATGAATATTCTAAAGAAAACATCTGAAGAACTAAAGAAAATGAATGAAGCAGGACTAGACATGTTTTATCTAGGAATTGAAAGCGGTTCAGATATTGTTCTAAAAAAAGTAACAAAGGGGGCAATTGCAAAAACAATTATCAAATCAGTAAACAAGGCAAAAGATGCAGGATATGTAATGTCATGTATGGTAATTTTAGGACTAGGAGGAAAAAAATATTCAAAAGAACACATCGAGGGAACTGCAAAAGTGATTAGTGCATGTTCGCCTCATTATGTTGGCGCTTTAACACTCTATCTAGAAAATGGAATTAAACAAGAATTCATTGACAAGTATGAAGGTGAATTTGTTAAAATCAATGATGATGAATCATTAGAAGAACTCTATGATTTGATTAATCAAATTGAAACAAAAGAAGAAATTGTGTTTAGAGTAAATCATGGTTCTAATGCATATACTGTAAAGGGTACTTTCCCTCAAAACAAACAAGAAATGCTAGAGAAAGTTGAATGGATGAAACAACATCCAGAGACAGTACGTCCAGAAGGACTACGTGGATTCTAAATTACACTTTCTTGATTCAGATATACAACTTTGAAGATTTTTACCAAATAATCCCCATCAAAGATTTTAGTGGTATTATTACCATCAGAATTTAAAACTCTAAACTTGTACTCATAATCACCATCTTCTTCTACATTTGTCTGAGCAAAATGTACTGCATCATTATTTTTAAAAATTTGAATTATTACTGGATACCCCTCAACATGATTTGCAATATTTCCTTCAACAAATGCCCAAGGTAAGGAATTTTCTTTAGGAGAATGGAAAAAGATGGTTGATTTTTCAAGAGCTATCATTCCAGTTAATGGAGTAATTTCAGTTTGAGGTTCATGAATATGACCATTGATTAGTACTTGACCGGAATGAGGATGTGCAAATGCAAAAGAAGTTGTAAGTGAAAATGCCAATACAACAAAAATACTTGCAAATAAAATTACTTTGAGATTCATATTTTTCATCAAATTAGACTCCTTAAAAAATTTGTCAAAATGAGTCAATTACAGATTTTAAGTTATCTGGAATATCTGGAAGTTCTGTATGGCTTTCATTATTTTGAATTACATCAGGTCCAATCCTTCTAACCTTTTGAGTTCCAATTAGGGTATCAAGGCTCCTTTGAATGTCTTTTTCAGATAAAATAGATTTTAATTTTTCAACAAGTGTATCTTCATTTTCAAATTTTTTAATTCCATATTGAACAATAGTCATTTTTTCATTCATAGAATAATCAGTCATTTAAAATAACAAATTTGTGCATAGTAAAAAACATTATCTACTAATTGAAAAATTTCTTTCCCAATTCATCAAGTTTTAGAATTCCTGTAAACTCTAATTTCTCATTGATAACTAGTCCGGGAGTAGTGAATATGTGATATTTTTGCAAATATTCAGGTTTTTCTGTAACATCAATCAAATCATAAGTAATTCCAAGTTTATCCAATATTTTTTCTAAGACACTGTAATTTGAACAACCAGGAGTGATTAGAACTTGAACTTTCATGATTCTAAAAATTGATCAGAATTCTGCCACTAAATTGGGGATAGAAATAGACCAAATATTGAATTTATAATAAATTATTTATTTTAAACAAAATTTAGATTTTTAATCTAAGAATTATGTTCTTTCATAGCGTCACGTTCTTCTTTCTTTTCTTCTTTCATAGCGTCACGTTCTTCTTTCTTTTCTTCTTTTATAACATCACGTTCTTCTTTGTTTTCTTCTTTCATAGCGTCATGTTCTGCTCGTTTTTCATCACGAATTGATTCACGTTTTTCCTTCATTTGTTCATGCATCTGTTTTCGTTCTTCTTTTAATTCGTCAGACATTGCTTTACGAACTTCTTTGATTTTGTCACGTTTCTCAACATTCATAGATTTTATCGTATCTTTTGCAGCTTTCTTAT
>JAPFBP010000004.1 GCA_029250275.1 Candidatus Nitrosopumilus sp.
CAAATCAAACAACACTAATCAAACCAAATCAAACAACACTAATCAAACCAAATCAAACAACACTAATCAAACCAAATCAAACAACACTAATCAAACCAAATCAAACAACACTAATCAAACCAAATCAAAGAACAAACCAAATTCTCCAAAATCTAATATTCTAAATCCTGCTAAAAAATAATCACACATCAATTTTTGATAGATGAATATGTGCAATTTTCCATGTTGGCTGTTTCACTAGTACAAATGTTGCACGTCCAGTAATTACAATATGTTCTCCAGTGTATGCTTTGTTATCTACTAACATCCCTTTCTGAATTAATTCTAAAGCAACTACTGCAGTTTCTCCATACAAGCTGATTTTTGGCTTTTTAATTTCATATGAATAATCTGAGATACTTATGAATCGTAATTCTTCTAGTTCTATTGTGGTTTGGTAATTTTTAAGATCATATGGTGGTAAATCACTAAAACTAGAAAATTTAGAATCGTTCAAATGTATATCCCTAAGTTTTGATAGATCTTTTGTTATTCCAGATTGGAATAATGTTTCAATGACATTGATAATTTCTTCGTTATCGCTCAAAATAATCAATTCTATATGTAATTTTTTTAGTTTAAGTCTTCTGTATGATTATGACTAAAATCACGATTATTTTTCAGAGAATCTTTATTAATTATCAATTGATTATTTTTATGATTTCAATGGGCATAAAATTAACTGGACCATTTGACAAAGAATTGTCTGTTGTAATTCTACTATAGTGCACCAAAAATTTACTAACTTAAAATTATGGAAAGAAATTTGATGAATAAAATGGAAATTATGAGTGGTGCAAAGGCCTTGATGGTGGCTATGGAAAAAGAAGGCGTTAAGCAAGTATTTGGATTACCTGGAGGTGCAAATCTCCCAATATATGATGAATTTGCTAGATGTGACATTAGACACATCTTGGCAAGACATGAACAATCAGCATCTCATATGGCTGATGGTTTTGGTAGGGTTAGTAGAAAACCAGGTGTTTGCTTTGCGACATCCGGACCCGGTGCTACTAACATTTTAACTGGACTTGCAACCGCACAAGCTGATTCCTCACCCATGATTGCAGTAACAGGACAAGTCCCTGTTGCAATGATTGGTAGAGATGCATTTCAAGAAAGTGATATTATTGGAATGTCTAATCCTGTAGTAAAATATGCTTTTCAACCAAGAACTGCTGGTGAAATTCCAGAAGCTGTAAAGAAAGGATTCTTTATTGCGGAATCTGGAAGACCTGGACCTGTGTTAATTGACATTCCAAAAGATGTACAAACAAACAAAGAACCTATGGATTTTCCAGACGAATTTAAAATTCGAGGATATCATCCTTGGGCAGATCCTGATATTGTTAATGTTGAAAGAGCAATTGAAATGTTATTGCATGCTGAAAAACCAATCATCTTAGCTGGTGGTGGAACTATTATCTCATCAGCATTTGCTGAATTACAATCTATTGCTGAAACTCTCATGCTTCCTGTAGTAACTACTTTCAAAGGTAAAGGTTCATTTCCTGAAAATCATCCTTTGTCATTAGGTCCAATTGGAATGCATGGACATGCAGAGGCAAACAAAATGATGACAGAAGCTGACTGCGTATTGGCAATTGGAACTCGATTCTCTGATAGGTCTGTTGGAACGTTTGAGGCATTTGAGAAGAGATTGAAAATTATTCACATGGATGTTGATCCTGCAGAAATTGGTAAGAATCAAACTGCACAAATTGCTGTGATTGGAGATGTTAAAGTAAATCTTAGAGTGATGGTAAAATTACTTTTACAGCGTGCTATTAAAAAAACAGACGAGTCTCCTTGGGTTAAACATGTCAAAGAGACCAAAGCTTACTGGAAAGAAAACTTGAAGATTCATCCAGGTGAAATGGGTGCTGCTAAAATTTTACGTAAACTTCGTGAAGTGTTACCAAAAGAATCTATTATAACTACAGAGGTAGGACAACACCAAATGTGGGCATCATTATTTTACGATGTAATTCAACCTGGTACTTTTTTTAGTTCAACTGGACTTGGTACTATGGGTTGGGGATTTCCTGCAGCAATTGGTGCCAAAGTTGCAAGACCTGATGTTCCAGTTGTAGATATTGCCGGTGATGGAAGTTTTGCAATGACTGAAAATTCTCTTGCAACTGCAGTGTTGGAAGATATTCCTGTAATTGTATTTATTTTAAATAATTCTACATTGGGCATGGTAGCTCAATGGCAGAGAACTTTCTATGATAGAAGAATGATTGGTGTGGACCAAAAAAGTTGTCCTGATTATGTTAAACTCGCAGAGTCTTATGGTGCTCAGGGAATTAGAGCACAATCGATGGATGAACTTGACAAGGCAATTAAAACTGCATTAAGTAGTGATGTTGCAACAGTAATTGATATTCCAATTGATCCTGAAGAAGATGTATTGCCATTTGTGGCTCCTGGAACTTCACTTGCGGATATGGTTTTACCATCTTAGTGATTGAACATGTGGGCAATACTTTCTATTTTAGTTGAAAACAAACCGGGAATTTTATTCAAGGTAACTCATCTTTTTAGATCTAGAAATTTCAATATTGATAGTATTTCAGTAGGGGTAACTGATAATCCAGACTATTCTAAAATGACTATTACAACATATGGAGATGAAAAACGAATCGAGCAAATTGTAAAGCAGCTTGATAAAATGATTGATACTATCAAAGTTGAGCGTTTAGATGAGCACAAGACAGTTTATCGTGAACTTAGTCTTTTTAAGATTAAACTCAGTAATGCTAATGATAGTATGGAAGTCAACAAATTGGTAAATGCATATGGTGGCAAAGTCCATGATGTGAAAAAAGATTCACTTATGGTGGAATTGACTGCAACTCCTGATCAAATTAAAGCATTTGAGGAATTGGCAAAACCATTTGGAATACTTGATGTTGCACGAACTGGTGTTGCTGCTTTGCAAAGGAGTAGTACATGAAAGTTAGAATATTTGATACAACATTGAGGGATGGAGAACAAACTATTGGTGTTTCCTTATCTCCAGATCAAAAATTATCAATTGCTAAAAAACTTGATGCGCTTGGAGTTGATGTAATCGAAGCTGGCTTTCCTGTAATTTCTGAAGGTGAATTCAAAGCTGTTAAAATGATTACTAGTGAAGGATTATCTTGTGAGATTGTAGGATTAACGAGAACTATAAAAAAAGATATTGATACAGCAGTTGATGCTGGTTTAAAGTACATTCACACATTCATTGCAACTTCTGATATTCACTTGGAATACAAGCTCAAAATGACTAGAGAACAAGCACTTGAAAAAGCAATTGAAGCAGTAGAATATGGAAAGTCTCGTGGATTACAAGTGGAATTCTCAGCTGAGGATGCTACAAGAACTGACCGAGAATTTTTAAAAAAAGTATTTGCTGATGTTGCAAAAGCAGGAGCTGATAGAGTTAACATTCCTGACACTGTAGGGTATTCAACTCCTGAATATATGGCAGAATTAACTCGTGATACAGTTAAGGTAACAAAACTTCCAGTTAGTGTTCACTGTCATAATGATTTTGGATTAGCAGTTGCAAACGCTTTATCTGGAATTAATGCAGGAGCATCATGTGCACATGTTACAATTAATGGAATTGGTGAGAGAGCAGGAAATGCCTCATTAGAAGAACTTTCCATGGCATTACAATGCTTACCACATCAGCAAAAATATGAAACTAATATCAAATCTCAATTAATTTATGATACTTCTAGGTATATTTCAAAAATTATGGGCATTAAAGTTCAGCCAAACAAGGCAATAGTTGGAGATAATGCATTTGGACACGAGTCTGGAATTCACACTCACGGCGTATTGAATAATCCTCTAACATACGAGCCAATCAGTCCTGAATTAGTTGGAAGAAAGAGGCGACTTTATGTTGGAAAACATGCAGGAATCCATGGAATGAATGCAATGCTTGAAGAATTTGGAGTCAAAACAACAGAAGAGCAATCACAACAGATTCTTGATAAAATCAAAGTGTTAGGTGACCAAGGAAAACAAATCACAGATGTAGAGTTGTTATCTATTGCAAGTGATGTGTTGGGAGAAAAAGGAATAAAAAGAATTGTTCAATTGACTGGATTTTCAGTATCTACAGGAATTGGAACAATGCCTTATGCATTTGTAAAATTAAACATTGATGGAAAAGAGTTTATCGGAACTGATCACGGTGTTGGTCCAGTTGATGCAGCATTAAATGCAATTCAAAAGATTACAGGAAAAATCTCAGAATTAAGAATCAAAGACTATGGTTTGGCATCAATTAGTGGTGGCTCTACTGCTCTTTGTGAAGTGACAATTAGTGTAGAGGATGCTCAAGGGAATATCGTTTCATCAAAAGCAGTTGGTGAGGATATTGTAACTACTAGTGTTCAAGCAGTAATTGATGGAATTAACAGAATTATGCTCAAAAAAATGCTCAAAGAAAAACAGGTCAACTAAATCCTAAAATCTCCCCTGATTTGATGTGTAATTATGTATAAAATATCATTAATTACTGGTGATGGCATAGGTCCTGAATTATCAGAATCTGCAGTTTCTGTTTTAAATATAATTCATGATAAACTTGATTTGAAATTTGACATTACAAAATTATCTGCCGGTGACAAGGCGTTATCTGAAACTGGAAAGGCACTTCCTGATGAAACAGTTAGCGCGATAAAAAATTCTGATGTATGTTTGAAAGCACCTGTTGGTGAGAGTGCAGCTGATGTTATTGTGGTATTGAGGAGAATGCTTGATTTGTATGCTAACGTTAGACCTGCAAAATCATATCCGCACATGCCTGCATTACGTGATGATATTGACATGGTAATAGTTCGGGAAAATACTGAGGATCTTTACACTGGACACGAATTTAGTTTGGGGGACGCTGCAGTCGCATTAAGAATAATTTCTAAAAAAGCTTCTACACGAATTGCAAAATATGCGTTTGAAACTGCAAAGCAACGTGATTCTATGAGAAAAGTAACATGTGTTCACAAATCAAATGTTATGAGACTTACTGATGGGTTGTTTGCAAAATCATGCGCTGATGTAGCAAAAGAATACCCTGATGTTATCTTTGAGGAGATGTATGTTGATGCATGTGCAATGAATCTAATTCGTCAACCCGAACAGTTTGATGTGATAGTAACTACCAACTTGTTTGGTGATATTTTATCTGATGAATCCTCTCAAGTAGTTGGAGGTTTAGGAATGGCACCTGCTGCTAACATTGGAGATAATTTTGCATTGTTTGAACCAGTTCATGGTGCAGCATTTGATATTGCAGGACAAAATATTGCAAACCCTTCATCCTTCTTACTGTCTATCAAAATGATGCTTGATTGGTTAGGAAACAAACACAATGATTCTAAATGTATTGAAGTTGGCCAAAAATTAGAATCAACTATTTTTAATTTGGTAAAAACTGGTGTTAAAACCAAAGATATTGGTGGAGACATGGGTACTGTAGAATTTACAAAACAGATTACAAATAATCTCTAAAAAGGGAATCCCCCCTCTTTGTGTGTAATTAGTTGGTAATGACTAGAATCATAACATGATTTTGTTAGAACATCATAATTCAGGACTGGGGATTTTACTATTTTCTCTATCTCGTTTACAGAAACTACAGTACTCTTCTGCTGAATTTCGGTTTATGGGAGTCAAGCAATCATGGCAATACTTCATATCGGCAGTAGGTGAACCTAGTATATTAGGAAATTAACTTGAGCTTATTAATAGAATCTATTTTTTCTTTAGATTCTTTACTTGTTTTTCTAAAGCATTACGACAACCGTCGTATTCTCACGACTAAATCGGGGGCATTCTATTTTTAGAGATAATCTGTAAAAATAGAATTAGATACACCACAGTATCAAATTGTAGAGGATTTGAATAATTTTTAATCATCTTTCCAACCATTTTCTAAATATTGTGGAGCCCTTTGATCTATCTCTTTTGGTTTGATAATGGAAAGGAACAGTAGATACTTTTGATAAAGTACGTGAACATGAAAAAGATTATTTAGAAAAAAATAAAACATTAGAGTTGATGAAAAAGATATCAATTCGTTGTAAAATTTGTAACACATCAAAAGTTACAATTGATCAAACAAAATCTAATTGTACATGGGAATGTAAAATATGTGGCAACATTTGATGCACAAGGTTATGTATTTGTATCATAATTAATTCATCATGTAGATTTATTCTAAAAAATGAGAATAATGTTAATACACACTAACTTTACGCGACTTTAATACAAATGACGACATAATCTAATTGATGAATTCTTGTAGAAATTACGGTTACGGGATGGAAGTATATTCAAATTATCACGTTTGCAAAAAGCCAATTAAATTAATTAGTAAAATTGCAAGTAAAATTAGCATATCTGAAAAAACAGTTCGTAAAGCCATACAAATTTTAGATACAACCCAAGATGCAGGAATTACAGCAGGTAAAAATCCAGAAATCATTACGGCAACTGCAATTTACACTGCATGTGTAATAACAGGCGAATTAAAATCTCAAATCATGATTGCAGAATCTGCAGGAACCAGCACCGTTTCAATAAGAAATAGAATACAGGAAATTAAAACAAAATTGGATTTGTTTTCTATATTAATTTAATTTGGATTTGAAATAAATGGAGAATATTAGAAATAATGAATCAAACATGTCAAGAGATGACGAATTCAAGATACAACTATCAACAGAAGATATTAACAAAATAGATGAAGAGATTAGAGAAATGAGTAATGGGTCAAAACCTATTGAAAAATCAAATGAGGTTAAAAACAAAGTTAAAATGATCAACATAGAAAAGAATCAAAATATTACCAAAGGACTAAGATTACTTAATGTATGTACAAATTGTAAAAATGAGTTCATACCAAAAAATAGCATGATTAATGAAAAATTATGTAAATCATGTTTAGAAAAATAATATTCAAAATTTTAGTTATTTAATTCTAAAACAACGAGATGCAAGGAAAACACGCTAAATCAAGGACGTATTCCTAACATGATGTGTTTTCCAGACCTATCATTCTACGACGCAGAACAACGGTTTCTCGTTATACCTAATACGTTAAAATCATATTTAACAATGATCTAGATTGTCCACTAGTGATTATTGTGATTTGAGGATCTAAATTTTCCCAGAAATTCACCTTTTCTCAAAAATTACCAATTTTTATTAAATGCGATATTTCACTAACCTCATGGCAGAGTGTTGTATATGCAAACTTGTTCCTGGTACACTGAAAATTTCTGATGGAAATCCAAAATACAAAGGAAGACCAATTTGTGAAGAATGTCAGGGGTATCGTAAATTACTCAAAGAAACTAAGTAGATTCTGATTTTGTTTTGTTTTTTGTAGCCCAATCTTCATACATTTTGATTAATTCATCTACATCTTTGCCTTCTTCTGAATAAGTTACTATGACTCCAAATGTCCCTTTAGTATCATGACCTCTTGCAAAGTATCCCCAAAATGAGTCAGGCAATTTAGCAAAACTACTAGAATCATGTGATACCCCGATCAAATTGTTTCCAATTACTTCTACAACTTTTTTTGCATCGATTTGTTCAATCATGATTAATTAACGCCTTTTCTTCTATGTATTTTTTCTCCAGTTAATTCAGTAATATTTTTAAAATCTTCTAGTTTTTTATTAATATTATCTTTTTCATCTTTAGTTATTTCTCGAATAATTACATCCTCACCATCTGCAAAATTTTCACATTTTTCACATAACCATAGTGAAGGTTTGTCTTTTGCAAAGACTATTGGCAATCTTCTCTCGTTACATTGTTTACAGAATAATGTCATGTTTTCAATACCTCTCTCTATGGACTAAGCCTATCTGGGTCTCGTGGATACAAAACCACTTCACGAACATTATCAATTCCCATTAGTGTAGTCAATAATCTATCCAATCCCATTCCCCATCCTGAATGTGGTGGCATTCCCCAATCAAATGTTTTGAGATGGTCTGCAAATTGAGCAGGATCTAATCCTTGCTCTTTTAATCTTGCTTTGAGCATTTCTGAGTTGTGAAGTCTAGTTCCTCCTGAAGATAATTCTAAAAATCCATACTGCAAATCAAATGAGCGTGAAAGTGTTGAATCTTCATCTTTTTCTCTAATGTAAAATGGTTTTAATTTCATAGGCCAGTCAATTAAAAAGAAAAATCCTGGATGATTTTTACCTATAATTCGCAAATGTGAATCCAATAAATCATCTCCAAATTCTATTTTTTCTCCTTCTTTTTTCAATTCTTCAATACATTGAGTGTATGTTATTCTTTCAAATGGTGCTGAAGGTACTTCGATGGTATGCTCAATTACTTTTTGTTCTGCTTTACAATTTTCTGAAACATCTTTGTAAACTGTTAAGACTAGTGATTCTAAAACATTCATGACATCTTCGTAATCCATGAATGCAGCTTCAATGTCTATGCTGGTAAATTCTGCCAAATGTCTTCCTGTGTGAGAATTTTCTGCTCTGTAAAAGTTTGCAATCTCAAAGACTCGTTCTAATCCTATAGTCATTTGCTCTTTGTATAATTGTGGACTTTGAGCAAGATATGCTGTTTTTCCAAAATAATCTAATGAAAATAAATCTGCACCTCCTTCACTTGCACTGCCGATAATTTTTGGAGTTGTAATTTCTAAGAATTTTTTATTTGTCAAAGTTTTTCTTAATGATTGCAATACATAATGACGTAATTTGAAAATTGAAGCTGTTCTTTGATTTCTCATATCTAATGCACGATGATTCAACCGAGTATCGATATTACTTTCTAGTCTGCCAATTGGATCCACTGGTAATGGGTGAATTGCTTTTCCTAAAACTTCAATTTCATCTGCTTTGATTTCAAATGCAAAGTCGCGAGCTTTAGTTTCTTGTACAATTCCCTTGATGCTAACTACACTCTGACGATTAATTTCTCCAAGGTTGTCATTTAGTTCTCCTTTTACTATAACTTGGGATATTCCTGAGACGTCACGAAGAGTAATGAATGACATTTTTCCTAATTTTCTAAGATCTTCAATCCATCCTCCCAACACAACTTGTTTTCCGATTAATTCTTGATTTAATTCAGAAATATCGTGAGTTTTCACAAAAACCATGTCTATCTTTTATCCTCAAATTCTATCTCAATGTCAAGGTTTCGGGCGTTTCTGACTATCTGTACTACTTTTTCAGTATCTATTGGAAATTTACTAGTCCATTTGCCTGAAACTATTGCTTTAGTTTTTTGAACTCCTCCTGGAGCCCAAACTTCATTAATTGATAGAATTTTAGTTGGAAAGAACAAATCTTCTATGAATCGTTTATCTGTCTCATCTGCTTCTACCAGCCAAATTTTTCCTTTGAATTGTTCTTGCAATATTCGATATAATGTGCGACTTTGTCTGATTACCATGATATCCTTTTTTGCTAAAGATAGAACAAAATTTCCATCAAATTCTTTGCAGGAATATAGTGTAAAATTTTCAATTTCTTTATTTGACTTTGCAATTTTTGCAAGATTCATTGATGCGTCAATGTCAGCTTTTGTCAATTCTCCTGATTCAACTTTACTATCACACTGAGGACAAAGAACTGCATTTTTTGCATCAAAGCCACAAATTGGTAATTTCATTTAAATCGACTTTTTCATTCTGATAATGTTGTTTATATCCCTTAGTGAAAAACAAAAATCATAGTTTGGATCTAAGAGAATAATGCCATTTCTAAGAGTTGAGGGATTATCCTCCACGTATTCGTCATCAAAAGGACCTGTTTATGCAGTTGATGATGTTGATTTTAAATTAGACAGTGGTGAATCAATAGGGATAGCAGGTGAGAGTGCATCTGGAAAAAGCACATTAGGTTTATCGTTGATTCGAATGCTTTTAGGAGGAACTACAAAGGGCAATGTCGATTTTGATGGTGATTCTATTTTAGATATGGACGAGTCAAAATTTGACGATGAATATAGATGGAAAAAAATTTCTATGGTATTTCAAGGTGCAATGAATTCTTTGGATCCTGTATTTACAATTAATGAACAATTTACAGAGATTTTAAAACAACATAACTATCATGGCGATTTTAAAAAAATAATTTTAGATGCCATGAAATCCGTAAGTCTTGATGAAAATGTTCTAAAAAAATATCCTCATGAACTAAGTGGAGGAATGAAACAAAGAGTTATCATTGCTATGGCGTTATTACTTAAACCAAAATTTGTCATTGCAGATGAACCTACTACAGCTTTAGATGTTTTGATGCAATCTCAAATCATCAATTTATTAAAATCCCTAAAAAAAGATGGCATGTCTCTGATGTTAATCACACACGATTTATCCGTTTTATCTGAAATTGCTGATAGAATTGGTATAATGTATGGGGGACAAATGGTAGAATTTGGTTCTTCAGAACAAATTTACAAAAATCCAAAACATCCTTACACTCAAGGTCTTTTAGAATCTATTCCAACTTTGAAAGGGAATCCTCCAAAATATATCAAAGGAGTCTCTCCAAGTTTATTTGATGCACCAACACAATGCAGATTTCTTGAACGATGTCCGTTGGCTATAGAAAAATGCAAAGAACTTCCTCCTAAATTTAAAACTGCTACTGGTTATGTTAGATGTTGGTTATATGAAGATGAAAAATGAAATTATTTTTTATTGAGAAATTCTTCATCAATTTTTTTCAAATATGTCTCTTGTAACTGTACAATTTCTCTTCCAGTAGTGTTGCTGCTAATCATTTTTGCATATTGAATTAAATCTTGATTTTTCTGAGTTTTTCAAATTCCTATATCTTCTTAAATGATTATTGTTCGAATTTCATAATTTCTCTTAGTTCTTTACTGAGTTATTTGGCTTTCATTTCTTCATAATTTTTAAGATTCGATTTTCTAAAATTGATCTCATCAATTATCTTTTGAACTTCATCTGGTTTTTTCATATTTTTTTAGAAATTATTCAAATATTTTAATTTTGTATTTTATTTTTATGTTCTAGTATGTGTTTTAATCCATCAGTCATACAAAGTGAATCTAAACCAATTTCACAGTATGTGCATTTCATGTGCTAAGAATATTTTTTTACAATTGGTAAACACCAATCGATGATTCTTAACACTTCTGATCTAATGACTTTTTTATCAATTGATATCCACACTCTTGATTTTTTAATTGCAAATGAAATGGTTTGCACCTTTTTCCTTTCTTCCCAGACAAATTCAATCTCTCCTAGATTTTTATCAAAAAATCCTTCCAAATCTGTTTTCATTGCAATGTGTGAAAATTGATACTGGGTATTTTTTTCATTTAATAATGGAATTAAATCTGGTCTTCGTTTGTATGCTAACAGGTTTCCACTTTCACCAATTACGCCTACAAATCTGATAAATGGACTAATTGTTGCAATCGTATCACAAATAGTTTCAAAATCTTTTTTTGACATCTGATAGAGTTCTAAAAAGATGATATTTTAATGAATTGTACATTTCTTCGTTCTAGATTTAATTAAATACGGCCCAAAAAAAGGTTGATTTATGGAATTTATTGATATTTTTCCGTTTGCACCTGATGTGGGGTATTATCTTCTAGCTTTAGTTAATTTCTTTGGTTCTCTAGTACCTTTTGTCCCATTGCCCGGATTTTTACTTCTTGCTACAATGTCTGTAGGAGACCAATACGATCTACATATTTTGGCATTAGTCTCTGCAGTTACTGCAACTGTTGCAAAACAAATTATTTTCTATCTTAGTTATGGTGGCAGAAGAATGATCAATGAAAAGACTCGAAAGAGAATGCGTCCATTTGAAAGATTAATCAAAAGATATGGTGCAGGAGCTGCTTTCTTTGCTGCTGCAACTCCAATTCCTGATGATTTGGTGTATATTCCATTGGGATTGGCAAAATACAATCCTAAAAGATTCTTTATTGCAACTCTTACTGGAAAAATCGTTCTAAGTTATTCTATTATATTTATTTCACATCATTTAGGATTGTCATTAGTAGAACCCTTCCTTGAAAATATAGATGATGCAACTCCAATATACGTTGGAATTATTATTTTCGGTGTGATGATGACTGCTGTTATCGTGTTACTGTTGAGATTAGATTGGGCAAGAATTCTTGGAAAGTTTGCACCATGGACTTTGGATGAAAATAATGTAGATAATAAAGATTAGATTTCAATTTTAAAATTCCATAACTTGTCGACAGCTTTTGTGATTCCTATCCTTGGTGATGAGATAATTTTTTTAAATTTTATTCCTTCTGTAATGTATAATTCTGATTTTTTTGTCAAATCAATACCGTATTGCTCTTTGGTTATGTCTAGGGCTTGCGCTAATTTTGCTGGTCCATTTGTGAGATTTTTCAAATTAGAATTTCCTCTATTTTTTTGCATGATTTTGATTCCATTTTCTGGTTTAATTGCACGGATAAGGACTGCTCCTGCTACTGATTTAGGATTTTTTGCCACTATATTAAAACAAAAATACATTCCATATGTAAAATAGACATAGGCAAAACCCACTTCTTCAAACATTACCTTGTTTCTATCTGTAATTTTTCTAAATGCATGACTTGCAGGGTCGTCATTATGTCTATATGCCTCAGTTTCTGTAATTATACCTGATATTTCATTTTGACCTATCATTCGAATTATCTTTTTTCCTAAAAGATTCTTTGCTACTGTTACAGTATCTTTTGAATAAAATTCTCTAGGCAGTATAGTCAATATCTATTTTCACTTTTTTATTATTTTTTAACTTTACAATTAAATTAAATAATTTTACAATATCTTTTTTTAACACTCTGATTAATTCTTGATTATAAATTGTGGCTGCAGGATGAACAGTCAAGAAATACAATTGATTATCTTTTTTGACTAGTTTACCTCTGAATTTTGTTATCTCTGAACCTCCTAAAATAGAATTAAATGCAGTATTTCCTAAAATGCAGATTATTTTTGGTTTAATAATTGTTATTTCTTGTTTTAAATATTCTTTACATGTCTCTCTTTCAATTGCAGTTGGCACTCTATTTTTTGGCGGTCTACATTTTACAATGTTTGTAATGTATACCTCATCTCTTGAAATCCCTGCTTCTTCTAGAGCCATTGAAAGTCTTTTTCCTGCAATTCCGATAAATGGCTCTCCATTTTTATCTTCATTTTTTCCTGGCGCTTCCCCTACAAAGATTACGTTTGAGTGAAAATTTCCTTTACCTGGAACTGAATTGGTTCTAGTTTTACAAAGTTCACAATTTGTACATATGATTACTTTTTGTTTAATGATTTCTAATTTTTTATTCATTTTCTAATTTACACTCTTTACTGTTGCAATTCCTCTTATTGTGGGACCTCCATTACCCATTATCATTGATTGCATTGGATCTCCTTTACCACAATTAGTTATTGGCCTCACTGTAAAATCATTACCACACGCATCAATTGACTCAAAGAATTTGGGTGCGGTATCCATTACTATTACATCTCTTAACAAATCTGTAATTTCACCATTTTCAATTTTTTGTGCATATTGACAAGAAATACTCCAATTGTATCGGTTCATGTCAATTGAGGGAATTTTCATATTTGAAATTAGGTACCCATGTTTGACATCTTTTATCATCTCAGGCACATTCCAATCACCATTACCAATACATGTACATGCCATACGTATCAACGGCATAAATCGATAATTTGTTGCTCTCATATTTCCTGTAGGTGCAGAATTGAATATTTGTGCTGTTTCTCTATTTTGCATATGATTTTTTAAAACTCCTTTTTCTACAAGGGTTGTTTTTTTAGTCTCAATACCCTCATCATCAAATTGATACCAGCCTAAACTTTCTTTTATTGTAGGATCATCAAATACGTTTAGATTTTTTGAACCAATTCTTTCTCCAAGTTTATTTTTCCACCATGCCCCTCCTGCCCATGCCATCTCTTTTCCTAATACTCTGTCAGCTTCTGATGGATGTCCAAGTATTTCATGTGCTAGTAATGCTACAAAATCTGGGTTCATTACTACGGTTGCCTTTTCTTCTTTAGCTGGTTTTGCAAGTGTTAACTGTGATGCTTTTAATGCAATTTCTTTTGCACTTTGCTGAATTTTATTTTCATTGATTATTTGTTCTAATCCGCCTCTTCCTCCTTCTGTAATGTTTACTGATTGAGTTATTCCAGATTCATAAGCAATAGCTATAATGTCTACCACAGTATCTGTAAAATTTTGTAAAATCTCTGAACCTTCAGAATTTACAAAATATTTTGAATTTAATGTATACCATGGATTGACAATTGATTTTTTTATTTTTGGTGTCTCCAAAATAATTTTACTACATTCAAATCCAATTTTTATTATCTCTTCTAATTCTGGTTTTTTTACTACTTTATAATCAATCCTAGTTTTTTTTAAATTATTTGGATATAGATTAATTTTATTTTTTTTATTGTTTATGGTACTTTTTATTGAATTATCAATTGCGTCTTTGATTTGTTCATAAGATTTTGGATTTGTTATTGAACAAAAATTCCATACGTTGTTTTTAATTATTCTAATTCCTATGCCTCTATCATCATTTGTTCTAACATATTCTATCTCATTATTTTCTAACAGAGCTGATTTTCGTTCTTGTTGTTCTGCTCTAACATCACAGTATTCAGCTCCTGATTTTTCAGCATAACTAATTGCTTTATTTGCAAAATCTTGTAATTCTGTGTCCATAACATATGCGATTATGTGTAGTTCGTAAATCTTCTGTTATCTAATGACTTGATATTGCAGGCATGGTGAAATAGTATTCATCTTCAAAACCATAGTCTGTCATGCCTTTTTTGCGTAAAAATTCAAAATATTGAGTACAATTTGTATAAAATTTGTCATTTTTTGTACTGTTCGCATTCATGCTATTACTATCAATATCTCCATTTTGTCAAGAGGGTGAGTGATTTTAGTTCTGAAAGTTTGTTTTCTTTAAGTAGACTATAGTGGGTTTTGTTCTGATTTGATTGATTCTTTGGAATTTTAAATGAAAATGTATCTCCTTGATTGATTTCACTATCTATTCATATTTTTCCTAGATGATTTTCAATAATCCCTTTACATATGGCAAGGCCAAAGAAAGATGGCTTGACTGTCGTACAAGAAATTATTCAATTTGATCCTAATTCTAAAATTATTTTAATCACTGCCAGTGATGATCAAAAAATAATACGATCGTGTTTGGACTCTGGTGCCTCTTCATATGTTTCAAAACCATTTGATTTTAACACTATCTTAAAAGGAATTTCAGATCTTTTAGCAAAGTAATTTTAGTGTGTTATTATAATTTATAATGATTAACGTAATGTCCAAAATTATTGCTGATACCAGTGTTATAATTAATGGTCAATTAATTGCTCAAATTGAATCTGGAAATGTCAAGAATTTTGAAATTATAATACCTCAATCTGTTATTGATGAATTACAATCTCAAGCATCAAAGAAAAAGGAACAAGGATTTGTAGGTCTTGAAAAAATTAAGCGACTTAAATTATTATCTGGCAGTTATGGATTAAATATTGTTGTAAGCGGTTCCCACACTACTTCTGATGATGTAAAGCTTGCATCTAGTGGTAGGATAGATGCTCTAATTGTTGACATGGCCAAACAAAATAATGCTATACTATACACTTCTGATAAAGTTCAACATTTAGTGGCTCAGGCTGAAGGTGTTGAAACAGTATTTCTTAAATCTGAAATTAAAACTCAATCATTAGAGTTTCTCAAGTATTTTGATTCTGAAACTATGAGTGTACATCTCAAAGAAAATCAATATCCGTTGGCTAAAAAAGGCAAACCTGGAGCATTTGAATTGACGAAGCTTAATGATGAACTCCTTTCTAAAAATTATTTAGAATTTATCACTTCTCAAATTTTAGATATTGTAAACATCTGTGATTCTAGTACGTTGGAGATATCAAAAACTGGTGCATATGTGGTTCAACACGAAGATTACCGAATAGCTATCACATACCCTCCTTTCTCTGAGGCTTTTGAAATTACAATAGTCCATCCTATTGTGAAATTAACCCTTGATGATTATACAATTTCTGAAAAATTAATGAAGCGTTTTACTGATAGTGCAGAAGGAATTGTTATCTCTGGTGCTCCTGGTTCTGGAAAAAGTACTCTTGCATCTAGTCTTGCAAATTTTTATCATAAAAAAGGAAAGATTGTAAAAACATTTGAATCTCCACGTGACTTACAAGTTGATTCGGGAGTAACTCAATACAGTAAACTTGATGGAAGTTTTGACAATTCTGCCGATATTCTGTTACTTGTAAGACCTGATTATACTATTTTTGATGAAGTGCGACGACGAGAAGATTTTGTAACATTTGCTGATTTAAGATTAACTGGTGTTGGCATGGTTGGAGTTGTCCATGCAAATTCACCATTAGATGCAATTCAACGCTTTATTGGAAAAATTGAACTTGGAATTATTCCAAATGTGTTAGATACTGTAGTTTTTGTTAAAGATGGTGGAATTCAAAAAGTCTATGATTTAGAATTAATGGTAAAAGTTCCTACTGGAATGACTGAATCTGATTTGGCTAGACCTGTAATTGAAATTAGAAATTTTGAAGATGATGTCTTAGAACATGAAATCTATACTTTTGGAGAAGAAAACGTCATTGTCCCTGTTGGAAAAAAAGCAGATAAGGTTGGAATTGAAAAATTAGCTGAAGATAAAATTAAAGAAACATTTAGACGATATGATCCTAGAGTTGAAGTCGAAATTTTATCTGATAATCGTGTTAAAGTCATGGTTGATGAACAATGTATTGCATCAATAATTGGTAGAGGAGGTTCAAACATTAAAGAAATTGAAAAATTACTTAGAGTACACATTGATGTTGTTGAGAAAACGTCTGATGATGTATCATTAACATCTAGTGATGTACCATTTAGTTTTTCAGAATCAAAAACTTCTTTAATACTTACAGTGAATAGAGATTTCACTTCAATGCATGCTGATATTTATGGTAATAAAAAATTCATTGCATCAGTTAGAATTGGTAAAAAAGGGCAAATCACAATTCCAAAACGTTCTGATGTTTCAAGAAAATTAATAGATTTTACATCTTCACAAAACGATATTAAGATTTATCTTAAAGATCTTTAAAATTATCAATGATTTTGGGATTTGCTTTTAAAAAAGTAACAAATTTTCTTAACTGCTTAATTGTTTTTTGATTTAGATGGTGCTCAATTCCTTCTGTATCTTGATTGGCTGTATCATAACCTACTCCTAAAATTTCAAAAAACTCCAATAATATTCCATGTTTTTGTCTTATTCCTTCTGCAATTTTTATTCCTTTGTCAGTAAGATTAATTCCATGATATTTCTCATATTCTAAAAATCCCTTTTCATCTAGTTTTTGCAGCATTTTGGTGACACTGGGTGCACTTACATTCATGTATCTTGAAATATCCAATGTTGTTGCATATCCTTTTAATTCTACCAATTCTGCAATAATTTCTAAATAGTCCTCCATTCTTGTACTGGAGCGACTTTTTTCTAATTCATGTGCTGCCTTGATTGAATCCAATCTTTTAGAATTTTTAATTTTCACTTTGTATTTTTTCTAAATAAAATCTAGTATAATTGGATGTCTTTTGAGTTGATTTTAGCTATTCTTTGTTGACTTGAATGTGATGGGAGTTGATCTCTATTTCTTAACTAATTTTTTCTAAATCTATGTTGGAATGGTTGATCCGCTAAAGGAACGTCTAGATAAATTGAGAAAATTCTCTGATTCTGCTAAACGTAGAGCAAATTTGTATGCTGAAGTTTCTGGTATTGACGATAAACCTGTTGCCAGTTCATTAAGATCTCTTCAAAAAGTTCCAGCTCCAGGTAAAAAACTCCAAAAAATTGGAATTTTGCTGATATTGATCCCTGAACCTACTGGTATTACTGTTGCAATTGGAGGGCCAATGGTAATTGCAGGGAGATATCTTGATAAAAAATACAATCCTTCCACTATTCATGACATTGGACATCATACAAAAAAATCAATGTCTACAATTAGTGACTTTAAGAATTCTATAATGTAATTTTTCTTAGTTTTTGAAACGTTCTAAAATCTAAACTTCAATACATTAAAGTTCATAATTCTTACACAAAATTTATGGCAGATTATGACGAAGCAGGTAGACTAATCATTTCTAGAGCCCGACAGTTAGAACAAATTCCTGAAATCTGTTATAGTTGTAATAGTGATGATCTTCAAATGATTATGACTCTTGTGGATGGAGGTAGTTGGATATGCTTGGACTGTAATGCTCTAAATTGTTATGAGCCATCTATGAGGTTGACAAAGAACATGCCATATTCAATGTTAAATTTAGGTGCAGATGAGATTGTTTTTGTTCCTGAATGGGATTTTGAGTGAATTAGATTCTAACTCTTTGTTTTTCTAATCGTTTAAGTTTTGTATAAAAAATAAACAAATGTTAATAATTTACTGAACAGTGTTTTTATTTCATTACCGCTCAGTGTATCTAGGCAATAATCAAATAATCCCAAACACCAATGGATATAACAAGAGAATTGATGCTCAGTTGTCAATGGATAACTGATTGGTTTTGATTATTATCTATTTTTAAATAATATCTAAACTCCAATACGCTTAAGTTTACTATTCTTGCAGAAAATTTATGAATACATTGGATTATTTGATAAAATAAAATGATCAAATTTCAATGTCAATGCCTGAATGTGATAACATCGATACTGATGTATAAGATGAAGAGTAAGATATGATAGAAACTTCATTGTCCAAACTAGATGATAAGGGTGTTTTCACTATTGTAAAAGTTGAGAGTGTTGAGAAAAAAGTTGGCAAAGAGACTATTATTGAAGTTAATATTGAAACTGAAGAAGAGTTTGATGGTTTAAAGAAATTTTATACTTCAAGAAAGATGATTGTAGCAAAATTTTATGATAATGGCAAACCCACTCAGAATACTCTGGATATTCAAAGAGGGAAAAAATACAGAGTAAAAATTATCACACAAAAATTTGGTAATGGCAAAGAAGATTATAATATTGTAAAGTCCTGACTTTGTTCCTGAATTTGGGGTTATCTCGTCAAATTTTATACATTTCTAAGTTTGCAGGAATTATTGGGATAGTGAGAATAGATGATATATACAAAACAAGTGCCCTTCAAACAGTATTTTAAAAGGATTAGAAGAAATTAATTCATGACCACTCGTGCTCAAGCATTAATTCCAATTACAATTGCTGCTGTGATCATTGGCGTTATTGGAATGTTGACTCTCCCAAGTGATAGTAAACTAGAATCAGTTGAATTTCCAAGGGGTACTATTTTGATAGATGATGTTCCTCTTGAAGTACAAATTGCAGATTCCGAATCCAGACGTCTTAGAGGATTGATGTTTCAAGAACAACTTCCTTATGATGAGGGAATGATTTTTGTATTTACTGAACCCGGTCTGTATTCTTTGTGGATGCTCAACATGCAATTCCCATTAGATATGATTTGGTTTGATCACGATGGAAATATTGTACATATTGAAAAAAATATACCTCCTTGTAAAACTGTGGTTGAAATAACAACTTGTCAAAGTGTGGTTCCTGACAATTATGCATCATATGTTCTTGAGGTCACTGCTGGATTTATTGATCAAAATAATATAACTAGAGATTCAAAATTAACCATAATCTCAATCTAATATTGCAAAGCCTTATCTTTGAATTAAAATTTTATAGGTTATGAATAAATTAATTATATTTCCAGTTATAGTTGGGATTGCAATAGTTGTTTCTACATCTTTTCTATTTGTAGATGATGACACTACTGAATTTTCATCAATTTATGAAACAGGTTTTACTTATTATGACATTGAGATAATTCAAAATATTTTGGCAGAACAAAATATTCTTGTTTCTAAACCCACTGCAATTACTGATCATACCATTAGTGAATATTGTACGTTCTATGAGAATGGACTTTTAAAAACTGTAAAATATTGCACTACTACTGCAGTGTTGGATTCTCAAGGAAATCCATTGGGAAATATCAATATTGGTGGTGATATTCAATCCCCTGTTATGGCAGTAGCTAATCTTGAAACTTCTACTTTGGAATCTAACCAAAATGATGTTTTTACAGTATTTGAAACGATGATTGAAACACTTGTTTGTGACTGTTGGGACACAAAACAGTCTGAAGACTATGAATCAATTTCTTCGTGGTTAGAGGCCACTCATACATTTTACTCTGATTCAGGTAAACAAAATATTAAATCAAAAATTGATAATTTAGGTGATTCTGAAATATTTTTAGAAATTACATCAAAGGATAATTCTATTTTACAGACGCTGATTATTCTAAAATAGTTTAATTATATAATAGAAAATTCTTTAATCGGCATTATCATGATTGATCAACTATGGCTAATCCCTTTAGGGTTTACAGCAGGAATTTTAGGTTCTATGATTGGTATTGGTGGCGGAATTATTGTTGTTCCCGTGTTAACCTTTTTAGGGTTTCCTCCTACAGTTGCAGCAAGTAACAGTCTATTTGCTGCATTAAGTAATGCTACTGCATCCACAATTTCTTATTCCAAACAAAAACGCATTGAATATCATCTGGGTCTTAAACTTGCTTTGTTTTCAATTCCTGGAACTGTTTTGGGTGCAATAATATCTACCGATGTCGCACCAGATATTTTTAAAATTTTATTTGGATTTGTATTAATTGCATCTACAATTTACATATTTTTAAGAAAAAAAATTGAGAGCAAAGAGAAAACAATCTCAAAACAGATGATTATTTTTGCAATCGGTGCAAGCTTTTTTGCAGGAATAATTTCTTCTTTTTTTGGTATTGGTGGCGGAATTATCTTTGTACCACTAATGGTTGTGGGAATGGGAATGAGAATGAAAAAAGCTGCACCTACATCTCAAATGGTACTCTTGTTTGCATCTTTGTCTGGTGTAATTGTACATAGTTTGTTAGGACATCCAGATTTTCTTCAAGCTGGTATGCTATCTATTGGTTCTTTTATTGGTGGATTAGTTGGAGCACGATTATCAATTGATATCAAAGAACGGTATTTGCAAATTTTGGTGACCATCGTGATTCTAATTGCAGCTACAAAATTATTCTTTGACTCTGTATCTGAAAATATTCCTTTAGGATTTTAGCCTCGATATTTTATTTTGTATTTTTATACTTATTTTGTAATGCATATTGTTCATTATGTCTTATGACCTAGGGTGGAGAGACGCCTGCTCTCCTATTATTTATTTACTAATTTAGCCATTTTTCATTAAATTTCATTCTAGATTATTTTTAATTTTATCTCGGTGGTTCTTTTTTAATTCTATAGATATTCTTCTAATTCTTTATCTGAAATACTGCATGTGGAATAAAATACATTTCCCACCTTAAATTCTGAAAATATTTTCATTCTTATCTTGATTCATCAATACAGAAAATTACTTCTGATGATGAAGCAGAACTATCTGAAACAAGGAAATTAAATGCCTCTGCAATTTTTTGATTGTTTGGTTCTGAACCTGTTACTGAACCTGGCAAAATTGTAAACATTCTAATTTTTGAATTCAACACATCACTTAATTCTTGATTAACTGTAGTTGTAAATGGTCTTAATGCTCCTCTAAACACTTCTACTTGTGCTCTTTGGGTTCCAGTTATTTTCTTACCTGTTGGTAAGTCTGGTCCAATAATCATAATTGCGCCCTTGGCATCTTTGTATAGGCGAGGGTCTTTACTTCCACCTGGAACAAATTGCTCTAGTGCTCTTTGTGCTACGTTTGCAGGAGTTGAAATGAATTTCTCAGTCAATGCTTCCCATTGACTACGTGATGATTCAGTTAATTTGATACCTTCTGTTAATTTTCCTGTAACATGAATAACTCCTAGAATTTCTCCGATGTTTGTTTTAGCAGTGTTTAGCCATTTTTCAACTTCTTCAGAATTTTTAATATCTATAATGTGAGAATGGAATTTACTGCTAATGTATTCTTGAAGGTTAGTTGGGGTTGACTGTGAAATGAAACATGCTACTTTACCTCCATTCTTTTCTACATGTTGTGCCAAAAATTCTACTCTTTCAGCATCTGTTTTGTCCGTTGCATCTATTGTAAACACGACAGCTTTTCCAGTAAAGTTTGGCTGGTGAACTCCTGGGGTTGTAGTTCCAACATGTGGTTTTACAGGATAAAATACTCTATCTCCTGGAATAACTTTACCGTTTAGTATTTTTGCTATTTCATCATCACACAAATTAAGAACTGATTCTGAAACTTGTCCTTGTGATAGAAATTCTTGATTTGCAATCATATGTGATGTGTTGTTTTGAACTTTTTCTGCAATAGTTTGAATTTTATTTAATAGATTTGTTAATGTCACTGTAAGTTTAGATACATCTTTTCCGTTAGCTAATTTTTCTGCTGCTTTAGAAATTCCTTCTTTGATAATAGGTTCATCTTCTCCTAATAATGGTAATAGTTCTTTGTTAGCCGCATCTACTTCTATTGGAACTAAGTCTTCAAAGCCACTAACTCTCATAAATTCTGCAGCAGCTTTAGGATACACTGTTTTGTAAATTCTATCAGAGTGTACAGGACCTGGGTTTGTTGCTATTGAAATAATTCCTTTATCTGTTAATTCCCATGACATTAGTTCTGCTAGTCTATTTTTAGCTCCTTGAGCTGCAGTATATGGACTTCTAAATCTGTATGGTCTTTGTTCTAATGGTCTTTCTTCTGTAAAGAATGTTGAAATTGTAATTATTTTTCCACCTAACTTCATTACTTTTAGCGCTTGAACCGATCCCCAAAATGTACCTGTCAGATGAATTGCAATTGTGCTTTTGAATTCATCCATTGGTGCATTTGCAAAACATGTTACGGGACCTGAAACTCCTGCGTTGTTAATTACGTAATCCACTGTAACATTATCTTTACTTAGTGATTCAAACATATCATTCATTGGTGCTTCATCTGCAACATCAACTCCTGCAAAAATTCTAACTGATGCTCCACTGTTTTTTTCAGAAATGATTTGTTTTAACATTTTTGATGTTTCATCTAATGGTTCTCTTCTTCTACCAAGAATGATTACACTGGCACCATTTTCTACAAATCTTTTAGCGATTGCTTGACCTATGCCTGTACCGCTGCCAGTAATTAGTGCAAGTTTACCTTGAAATTTCAGCATAGATAATTTGCCAAAACTTTTGTGATATTTATTTTGATTGATCCAAAATCCAATTAATTCTTGATATCTTTATTTGTGGGTATGATTCATGATTTTTAATGCATGATAGCGAGTCAGACACATTTGTCTACCAATCATGGCCTGAAAAATTTTCTGATATGTTAAAAGAGATCGGTATAGATTCCAAAGCTAAAGAAATCGGAACTGATGAAATAGAAACAGATGATTACTATAGTAGATATTTTGCTCAAACACCTAGAATGGTAACTAACAAGGGATGTATTGATGTTAAGAATTCAAACATTGATGCAATACAAATAATTCAAAAGGGATAATCATGCAAGATCCAAATCCACTCCCATGGGGCGCATTAGATAGATTTCAAGCCCAGTTCATAGTTAGAAAAAGTATTGGTTCTAGTTATGGTAATTATCTTGCAACAACCAAACTAACTACAAAGGGTCACTTTGCATCAAAAACTGTAACTAAAGTAGAATGGATTGGTATAGGTAGTTTAGCATCAAAATTAAATGCTGATACTGATCTTAATGAAATGATAGCAAAACAATCTGTTAAAGATGCTATAATCTATGTTGAACCTACTGAAGTAGCAGTAAGAATTAGAGGTAAATGGGACAATCATATTGCTTTTGGAATTACAAAAGAACTTTTTGAAATTTATGACCGAATTGCTGGTCACATAAAATCTATCTAAGCTTTCCACCATTCTAATGCCAAAAAGTCTACCTTGTCCTTGCCTTTTGGAATTGCTAAAATGAATTGTTTTTTAACTGAAGTTGCTAGTCTTCCTGCTAGAACAATACTTGTAGATGTTATTGATTCGCTTCTAGTGTACACTTGAATCAAAAATGGTGCATGATCAATACCTGGACCTTTTTCATAAACTGCAAAGTCACATCCAAATTTAATTCCAGGGTTAACGATGTATCCGTTATTTCTAAAGTTTTTGTATACAATGTATTTTTTATCAAATTCAAGAACTTCTTTCTTACAAATTTCAATCAATGCCTCTACAGTAATTTTTTGTTTAGATTTTGTAATTGTAATTTTTTTATTTTCTAATAGGTATAATCCTTCAATCAAATCTAAAATTAACGGTGCATCTATTTCTTCAATTTTTGGTTTTGGAATTCCAATTGGTTTTCCATAATATCCATGACTGAAAAGTTTCTTTGAATCTTCAATGTTCCATACTATAATTTTATTTTCAATTAATTCGCTTTTCATAAATTTGTAGACTCTTATCTGTATATGAATTCTCTAGTAAAATAGGATATTATTCTAAATTAAAAATAAAGTAAAAGTGTAGGGATTTTAATTGGTTATAGGCTCAATGCTAACAATATGAAAGAATCTGAAACCTTTTGACATTTGTCTGACATTTCTTCAATTCCCTCAATAACATCTTTGATCAACAACAATTCTTTTGTATCTGTGATTGATGATGCTAAGAGTTTCATTGTAGCTTGTCTATATTTTATGTCAATTTCTCTTTCAATTGTTTGTGTTTCCTGTGCCAATTCAATAGCATTAGCAGTGTTTGTATTAAGACTACGAATGATTTCATTTAGTTTGTAAACTTCGTCTACTACTAATTCAATCAGTTTTGCAATATCTGTATCCAGTTTTGCACTTTTCAATGTTGTAATTTTTACATTTGATAGTTTGAATGCAATGCCTGTGATGTAACCTGCAATCTCATCCATTGTATATGCTGTATTCAAAAGATTTTCTCTATTCATGATCAATCCTCCAACATCTGCAACTTCGCGTGTAATTTTTCTTCTCAAGTTTTCTACTTCTTCTTCAATTGTTGAAATTTGTTCTAGTGCATTTTTTATTCCTGTTTTGTCTTTTTTTATCATTAATTCAGGAAGTGTTCCAAGTGTTCTGGATGCATTTAAAATTCTATTGATTTCGTCTTGTAAAACTGCTATAGCCTTTCTTTTTGCTTGAACTTCAAGCTCTCCGCTATACATAACAAAAGTGAAAAAACCTTGAGGTAATTTAAATCCTTTATGACTTTACAATTTTTTTTGAGCACAAACTACATCAAATTTTTATCATGTGCTATTTTTTTCTGTCCTTTGTACAATGTGATGACTTCTTCATTTGTAGATGCATCTTCTACTGCTTTATCGACTCTGATTTTTCCAGTAAATTTAGGAAATCTCAAAGCTAATCCTGTATCTTTTCGTATCACATTCAAAGCTGCTTTGTGAATTGGACTGAGAGTTATTTCTGATGCTACAACTTCGATGAGTAATTCAGGTTCGAACCATACATCTGCTTCCATCTCACTTATGATGCGCGGATTTTTTTTAATCGAAACTTTTAGATTTAGAATTTGGTATAGTTGATCTAATGACTCATCTGTAAAGCCTGTTCCTACTTTACAAATACTTGGAAATGTATCTTCATCCTCATCATAAGTTGCTAAGAGTAATGTTCCATAATTTCCAGTTCTTCTACCTTTTCCAAAATATCCCCCTATTACTACAAGATCTAAACTATCTCCTAACTCATTTCTATATTCTCGTTTTAGTTTTAACCAATGACTTCCTCTAGAACCAGCTTGGTATGGCTTATCTAACATTTTTAGCATTAATCCTTCACTACCTGCGTTGATACTGTTTTCCATAAAGTCTTCAATTTCACTTTCATTTTTTACTACACTCATGGGAATATATTTTGCAAATTCATCTTCTTTTACGTGCTTTTCTAATTTCTCTCTTCTTTCTTTGTAACTTAATTCCATACAATTTTTTCCATTACAATACAATACATCAAAAAAATTCACTGTAATTGGATATTTTATAATTGCTTTTTCTATTTTGTATTTTCTTCGTCTATGCATTAATTCTTGAAAAGGTAAAAAATCTCCTGTGTTTTCATTTATTGCTACTACTTCAGCTTCTAAAATGATATTGTCTGCTTGAATATTTTTAGGAATTTTTTCTATGATATCTGGATAATAACTTTCAATATTTTCCAAACTTCTAGAAAACAATACTACTTTGTCCCCTTCTATGTGGAGTTGGACTCTTTCCCCATCTAGTTTGTATTCTGCTGCAAATTCATTCCCCATTTTTTCAATTGCTTCAGCTTCACTTTTTACTCTATCAGCTAACATTGGTCTGATGGGATTGAATAATGTTATTTCAAATTTTTCAATTCCTTCTAGACCTTTTGTTGCAACTGTTTCTGCAACTTTTCCTAGATCACTAGATACATTGTATGCATATTGTAATTTTTTCCTATTCTCTTTATCTCCTGTAAATGTTATTGCTAAAGCATCCATAACTGTATTTTCAGCAATTCCTAATCTTAGAGTTCCAAGCAAAATTTTCAAAATGAAACTTGCTTCTAATGGAGTTGCATCATTAAGTAAACTTGAAATGTATTTCATTTTCATGTCTTGAGATCTAGCTCCGCCTAGTTTTGCAATTTTGAATAATGTCTCATAGACTCTTTCAACTGTTATATCTTCAACGAGAAATGTGGTCTGAGTTTTTTGTTCTAAAATTATTGATGATGCATGACCCAAGTCTCCTCCTTTTCTATATTCGTCTTCAATTTTTTTAATTGGAATTCCTGACGATTTTGAAATAGCCCTTATTGTAAGTTTTTCAGCAACACCTAGTTCAATTCCTTCAAAGTCTGGTCTTAATTTTCCTTGAATGAGATATACGATTTTTGAAATTACATCATGAGGAGTTTTTTTAAATAATTCTACTAAAAATTGTGTTAATTCTAATCTTTTTCTGGTAGATTCCATTTTGTTAAAAGATTCAGATAAAATTGAAAACTCCATTTCACTTCTCTATCTAATCTTGAATAAAAGTCTGAATTAGATGTATCTGAAGATTGTTGGTTTGTCAGAATTTTGAAGATCTGAAACTAGTGCAAAGTTGTAAAATGGGTATGATTCTTTGTATTGTTTCATAAAACTCCATGCAACATCATGTGTTTTGAAATTTATTCTAATTCCATCTATCCTACTTTTTTTACCATACACATCAAATGGTACAATGGAGTATTCTTTGGGGCGATTGTGAGGTCTTGCTTTAAGAAACCACGCAAGTGCAAAAATAAAGACTGTTCCTAAAATTACATATTCTCCTGCAATTTTGAAAAATGCAATAATTATTCCTGGGATGGTTTGCCCAAATAATACTGCTACAAAACTTGAAAAAGATATGACTGCTATTGCTGTGAAAATATACGTCTTCCAATCAAACACCTTTTGAAAAGCATTCATAACCTATGGTAAATAGTATCTTTTTTGATTTAACTATTTCCTATGATTAACAAGATCTAACTTTACTAATCTGGATCTTCATAATTTTCTTTCTTTTCACCTGATGAACCCTTTTCCATTGGTTTCATCTTGCTTTCAAGAATATTCATTCTTGCTCTATATCCTTCAGCATATTCTAACTCTGATGGTACTAGTGTTGCTGGATGAATGAATCCTTGACTTCTAATTGCAATTGCTTTCTTTGTTGCAATTTCTCGTATGTAATCCCAATCTGGTGTTGAAAATCCATCAAACGGTCCTACCAATTTACCATTGTGCATGCTGAATACTAGTGCTTCTACAATTGGAATACAAAAGTTGATTGATGCTGCCGAGTTTAATTTTACTGGCATTAATGGCATGTTGTGGCTACCTCTTGTATTTCCTGCAACATAATGTGGATTGTTAAACATACTTCCAACTTCTTCTGTTGCTGGAAAATTCTTTTGTGTTCTTACTAACATGATTGGATCATCTTTTCCAACATATGTTCCTGCAATGTTATGTAGTCTATCTGTAGATGCATCGAGAATTGGTTCACCTTCTTTTGTGTATACTGAATCTACAACATACCTTCCTGGGTACATTAATGCTGCTTCAATAGTTGGCTTGTCTTCCCATAAATGTAATTCTGCAATTTGTGCTTTTTCAACATCCATGATATTCATTACTACTCCACTAGCAAGAGTTTTGTTTACAATTAGTGCTGTGTTACTCAATGCATCTACAAACATTCTGTATATTGGATAGTTGAATGCACCTGGTTCTGTTTTATCTGCTGCAAAAACAGTAAATGCTTCATTAGGTCTTTCTTCGAATTCTAATTCTGCAACTCCTGGACCCATTCCTTTTACGTTTCCTGAAAATGAATCTTTTAACAAATCTTGACCCGCACCATACAATCCCTCTTCTTTTGCTACTTGAGTTCCTGCCATGAATGCATCCCATGCTAATTTATGGACTTTTTCACTATCTACACCATGGGTGTGAGTCATTACGATATGAGTATCATCTCCACAATATCCAATGTAATGATCGATAAGTAAATCTCCTGAATTTTCAACGGTATTTCTAATTGCTTTGATTAGACCGTCACTGGGTTTTGTATGTCCGCCAATTCCGCCGACATCTGCTTTGATAACTGAAACTGTAATTTTCATAAATGTGATTTTTATCTCTTTGATTTATGTGCTTTTAGCTAAGTTTTGTGATCTGTAATTAATTGAAGATTCTTTATTTTTTATTCAAAAATTCATAACAGTAATAAATGCCCTCAGCAAGGTAATCCATATGGCAGTTAAACCACACTTGAACCTGATTGTTACAGGACATATTGATAACGGAAAATCAACTACTATGGGTCATTTTTTGATGGATCTTGGAGTTGTAGATGAAAGAACTATTGCAGCTCACGGTGTAGAATCTGAAAAGACCGGAAAAGGTGATACTTTCAAGTATGCATGGGTTATGGATAACATTAAAGACGAAAGAGAGAGAGGTATTACAATCGATCTTGCTTTCCAAAAATTTGAGTCAGCAAAGTTCTTCTTTACTTTGATTGACGCTCCTGGTCACAGGGACTTTATTAAAAATATGATTACTGGTGCTTCTGAAGCAGATGCTGCCATTCTAGTACTTTCAGCAAAAGAAGGTGAAACCGATACTGCAATTGCAGCAGGTGGACAAGCAAGAGAACATGCATTCTTACTCAAAACACTCGGTGTAGGCCAACTAATTATTGCAATCAATAAAATGGATTCAGTAGAATACAAAGAAGCTGCATTCCTTGCAGCCAAAGCAAAAGGTGAAGCACTAGCAAAATCTGTTGGTTATAAATTAGAAAATGTACCTTGCATTCCAGTTTCTGGATGGAAAGGCGATAATTTAGTCAAAAGATCTGAGAATATGGCTTGGTACAAAGGTAAAACATTGCTTGAATCATTTGATGACTTTAAAGTAATTGAAAAACCAATTGGTAAGCCACTACGTGTACCAATTCAAGACGTTTACACTATTACAGGTGTAGGTACTGTACCTGTAGGTCGAGTTGAAACAGGTATCATGAAAGCAGGTCAAAAAATCATTGTCATGCCTTCAGGTGCACTAGGTGAAATCAAATCTATTGAAACACACCACACTGAAATGCCAACTGCAGAAGCAGGTGACAACATTGGTTTCAACCTTAGAGGTATTGAAAAGAAAGACATCAAGAGAGGAGATGTTCTTGGTACTCCTGATGCACCACCAAACGTTGCAAAAGAATTCAAAGCCCAAATTATTGTTATTCACCACCCAACAGCAATTGCTCCTGGATACACACCAGTAATGCATGCACACACTACACAAGTTGCAGCAACTATTACTCAGTTCCTCCAAAAGATCAACCCCGCATCTGGTGCAGTCGAAGAAGAAAATCCAAAGTTCCTTAAAGTAGGAGATTCTGCAATTGTAATAATCAGACCGGTGAGACCAACATGTATCGAAACTTTTGCAGATTTTCCTGAAATGGGTAGATTTGCCCTTAGAGATATGGGTGCAACTATCGCAGCAGGAATTGTCAAGGAAATTACCGAGAAGTACGCACCGTAGGCTGATTTATGACCCAATCTGCTCGTGTTAAACTCACTTCTGTCAGTCTACCAAAACTAGATGACGTATGTAGTGAGATAATGGGTATCGGTAAAAAAACTGGTGTTAAAGTTAAAGGTCCTACCCCACTCCCTGTAAAAAGATTACATGTTGCAACTAGAAAATCACCCTGTGGTAGTGGTACTGAAACATATGAAAAATGGGAAATGAAAATGCATAGAAGAATAATCAATATCAATGCTGATGATAAAGCAATCAGACAATTAATGAGACTAAAAATCCCTGATGATGTCTATATTGAATTATCTCTAACATAATCTGGTATCCTTAAATTATAGAAATTCTGATGATAAATATGGTTCAAGAAGAAATTGATGAAGTAGAAGAAACACATATTGAAACTTTTGAGGTACATTATTCTTGCTTAAGATGTGGTACCAGTGTTTTAAATTCTGAATTATCTAGATTACCTGAAATCAAATGTATTTGTGGATTCAGAGTATTTACTAAAGATAGACCTCCAGTTGTTAAAACAGTAAAAGCAATTTAGCTATCTATCTTTTTTGTAACTATGCTCTCTTTGTAAATGAGTTCTCATATCCTCCATGTTTAAAAAATATTTGTTACACTCTTTACAATCATACTGCAAGTCTTTACCATGAACAATTTGTTTATGATTCATAATCTCTTCTATTTTAGAAAATTTTTTATCGCAAATTTCACATTTGATTTTTTTAAAGAATTCCATTTTTATCCAAACTCTACTTTCTTTTCATCCCAACACTTTCTGCAAAGCTGACCTTCTATTTTCCAATTCCCCTTTGGATTGTATCTTAATAATGGCATTTTCACACCACACAATGAACAAAAATTCTTTTTCTTACTATGGTCTTCTTCTTTATTATCAAAGCATTTTTTGCATAACAAACCTTCCATGTCCCATTGCCATCTAGGTTCCCATAAATCAGTAATTTTCTGTGTTTCTCCACATACTACACATGGTTGTCTAACTTTGCCTTCATAGTATTCTTTTGATTTATCAAAATGACAATTTCCACATAGTGGCCCTTTGATGTTCCACTCTCTTTTTGGTTTATGTTTGTGAGTTAGTTCTTTACTACAAACACTGCAAAATGTTGGTTTTTTACTGAATAATCCCATTTTCTTTGATCCTCATGATATGATATATTCTATAAATGTAAACAAAATAAAAATAACAAAAAATGTTTATTCGCTTAAGATTTTTTCAAGAGCCTGACTTGCATTAAGCATACCGTTTCTCTTGGCAAATTCTTCGATCATTTTGTATTGTTTTTCAGTAAAACATACTGGCATTGAACGATTTTCCATAATTATAGTCGATATTTTTACCTAATATCTTTTTCTCTTGGAAAGATATTTGAAACCATTTTTTCAATATTTAATATGGCAAAGAAACGACAAATTTTGGTAATTGGAAATGACACTAATGGGTGTACTCCAAAACATGAAAAAATTGCATATGATATTGGGTTTGAAATTGCAAAATCTGGCTCTGTTTTAGTTAATGGTGGTTTGGGAGGTGTTATGGAAGCTGCCTCTCATGGAGCACATGATGCAAAAGGACTGACCGTTGGAATAATTCCTCAAGATGATGCCTCTCTGGCAAATAAATTCTGTGACATTGTAATTCCTACTGGAATGGGTGTTATCATGAAGGTCCACATCTGCCAAGATTTTTGGGCTTTCAATTATTATTTTATTTTCTTTAATGTAAATTTGAAATTCAACATTTTTTGTTCCAAACAATTTTTCACTGTCTGCCTTTATGGGAATGAGAAAATTACTTCCTACTGGAATTATTACTACACTATCTAATTTAGTCAAAATCAAAATCCTCTTCATTATCTGGGTAAGGTCTTGATATGTCTGGAAAATCTGGGAAAGTAAAAAATTGAATCATTCTTGTTCTGACTCCGGCTGCTCTTGTAGGATTTCTTTGTTGAATGACTCAACAGTGGTCTTTATTCTTGAATTGAGTTCTTTTCTTTGGTCTTTGTCTAAATCATCCATTCTGATGCAAGAACGTTTTTTCATTGGACTGTTACCTCTTCTTCGTCTTGTTCAGAGCAGTTTGATTCCATCCAACATGCTGCATCAGGCTTTTGGTTTGATTCGGCCATCTCAATAACTTCGGCAATTATCTCATTACCATTTTTTGAGATATTTTTCCCTGTTAATTCTTGTAACGAATTAACAACATTTTCGTCTAATGAAACTCGCATGACTTAATATCCATAAAACCATTAAATAAGAAGAATCCTTATGGATTATGTGTATTTATCAGAGAATCCCTTATCTAAACGTCAAAAAGCCTTCTTAGAATCAGAAAAAGCGATAGGATTCAATAAATCTCAATTTCAAGAAGATATTTTGGAGCATGTTGATAAATCCATGCGTTATCTATACCACATTTTAGAACATCCACATAATCTCAAAACAGATGAACTTTATGATAAATTCAATGCTTTGACCCTTGTCGATATTCTCAAAAATATGTTAATGGATTTAGAACAAAAAACCAGTTACAAAAACCAAAAATATGATTTTCGAACAGTAGAACTTGCAAGAGTTATGTTTCACATCTCTACAAATTATCTTCTTAATAGTCCTCTTTGGAATAATAAGGAATTTGTAAAAACAGACATTGATAGATTGTCATATTATTATCAAGCCCTTGCAGATGGTCAATTAGACAAAGTATCTCATGAGTTGGTTAATGAAGTAGAAGAACGAAAGATGAATGAAGATTTAGTGAAAATTAAACAGGAAGATGATAAAATTAGATATGATCCAGATGGAGATTGGTATATTTTTAATAAACAATATGAAGATTGTAATAAAAAACAAAACGATTGGATTAATAAAATAGCGATTTTAAAATCACAAAAGACACAAACAAAGAAAATCAAAGATGAGATTAAACTTTTAGAAAGTTTGTTAGAAGAAAGATTAAGAGCAATCTACAAAATTCAAGAGAATAGAGAATCTAGCCTAAAAGATGTTAAAGAAAAACGTAATGAAATTATAGATAAATTATCTCACAAATATGATCATCTTTCAAATGTTTATTGTGAATATGATAGATTATCTCCATTTAATTACAAATCTAATCCTCATTTTCCAGAGGGCCATTCAAAGAATCAGTATAGAGGGTTTTGATTTGTGATTTATTATAATAGAAAAAAGATTAAAATTCTTTCTTAATTATTTTAAAACAATTTTTTATAATGTTTAATTTTTGTCGAATAAACTTTGTGTAAATTTACTCGTAAATCTATTGCAAATTATACAACTCTATTGCAATTTTCATCAAAAAACAAAGTTGCCATTTTGCGTGAGTAATAATTTATGATGATTTTTGCCACACTGCAATTTTTGATATTCAACAAACATTTTTTCCAATGAGTAAACTCACTGCAATTTTTCAAAAAACATTATGTCACTATTTTTTTATGCATAAATTACCAAATCGGAACATTTTATGCCTATTTTCTTCATTATCACATATTCCAGAAGAACTGTTTAGACCTTTAATAATTCAGACTTGTATCTTTTTTATCAATACAAAATACATCTTATCCATTCTGATCTAGATAGTTTTTTTATGTTTATGTCACTAATTCCAAAATTTGGGTCATTTGGGAATTTTTATATATGCATAAATCTGCGCACTGATAATGAAATTAAAATTATTATTAATTCCATTCATTTTTAGTGTTTTACTTTTAGGATTTTCATTTAATCAAGATGCATATGCTACAACAAATCTTGTAGCTAATGGAAGCTTTGAAGACAGTCTCACTAGTTGGACAGTTGGAGGCGGCGGAGTAGATCGGTTATCTACTGGATGGCAAGCATCAGATGGTGTCTGGACTATTGATGTAAGTGCTTTTGGTGCAGGTTCTGTCAGTCAAAATATTGCTACTGTTGTAGGTACAACTTATGACGTAACTTTTGACATGTCAGGAAATCCAACTGATGCACCTGACACCAAATCATTGACAGTTAGTGCAGCTGGTAATTCACAAACATATACCTATACTACACCTATTGGTTCCACCACTTCAACTTTGGTTTATGTACCAAATACATTTTCCTTTACTGCAACAAGTACAACTACTACACTTACATTCACAAGTAACAACAATCAAGCCAATGGTCCAATGCTAGACAATGTAGCAATTCTAGCAGATTTGGAATCTCCAGTGATTTCAACACCAGGCAACATTACAGTATCCACTGATTCAGGAGTGGCAACTGCAGTCGTATCATATTCTGCACCAACTGCAACTGATAATGTTGGAGTTATATCTCTAGTACAAACAGCAGGTTTACCTTCAGGTTCTGCATTCCCACTGGGCACTACAACTAACACATTTACTGCAACTGATGCAGCAGGAAATTCTGCAAATGCATCATTTACAGTTACAGTTAACGATAATGAAGATCCAATGTTTGCAGCAGGACCACTAAACCTCGTAGCTAATGGAAGCTTTGAAGAACCAGCCAATTTCTGTACCGATAATCCTCCTTGGACAATCGTACTTGGTGGCAATATCCAATCAGGTTGGACTGTTACCGGAGATAGTGTAGAATGGGTATGTCCTTCAAGTTTCTGGACGATACCTGATGGTGTACAAGCCATTGATCTAGATGGTAATGCACCAGGTGGACTAGGACAAGTACTTCAAACTGTTCCAGGTGTAACTTATGATGTTTCATTTCAAATGGCAGGAAACATTTATTGTGGTGACACAATCAAAGACATAGAATTTATCATAGGCGGTCAAAGTCAAACATATTCTTGGGATTCAACGGGTGAAGTTGCAACATCTTTGAACTGGGAAACACACACACTTTCCTATTCTGCAACAGGTTCATCAACTCAAATACAGTTCAACAGTCTAGATAACAATCAATCCTGTGGACCAATGATTGATGATGTAGTAGTTCAAGTAGGTTCAGGACTAGATATCACAGTATCCACTGATTCAGGAGTGGCAACTGCAGTCGTATCATATTCTGCACCAACTGCAACTGATAATGTTGGAGTTATATCTCTAGTACAAACAGCAGGTTTACCTTCAGGTTCTGCATTCCCACTGGGCACTACAACTAACACATTTACTGCAACTGATGCAGCAGGAAATTCTGCAAATGCATCATTTACAGTTACAGTGATAGATACAGAATCCCCAGTAGTATCCGTTTCAAGTGAAACTGAAGAAGCTACTGGACCAAGTGGTGCAGCAGTAACATTTAGCTCATCTGCAACTGATAACGTTGATGGAGCAGTTTCAACAACATGTGATGCAACATCTGGTGATGTCTTTGAAATTACTACAACTACAGTAACATGTACTGCAACTGATGCAGCAGGAAATACTGGTTCTGGTACAGGAACAATTATTGTACAAGACACAACAGCACCTGATGTTACAGTACCATCTGATATTACATTACATGCAACTAGCCCTGCAGGAGCTGAGGTAACATTTAGCTCATCTGCAACTGATATTGTTGATGGAGCAGTTTCAACAACTTGTACTCCTACATCTGGTGATACTTTTGCAATTGATACAACTGAAGTAATATGTGAAGCAACTGATGTATCTAGCAATACAGGTTCTGCAACATTTAATGTAACTATATTCAACACAGCACCAGTTTGTTCTGATGTTACTCCAAGTAATGATTCAGTATGGCCACCAAATCACAAGTACAAATCAATTTCAATTGATGGTGTAACTGATGCTGATGGAGATGAAACAATCATAACAATTGATTCAATTCAACAAGATGAAGCAGTTGATGCCAAAGGAAGTGGTAAAACTGCACCTGATGGAGAAATCGATGGAGATACTGCAAATATCAGAGCAGAAAGAACAGGTAATGGTGATGGAAGAATATATGAGATTTCATTTACTGCTGATGATGGACTTGGAGGAGTATGTTCAGGTTCTGTAACTGTTGGTGTACCACACGATAAAAAATCTACAGCCGTAGATAGTGTTGTTAGATTTGATTCTACACTACCATAGATATTTTATAAAATAATTTAATTTTCACATTTATCTGTGTCTCAGCTCATCTTCAATTTGGTAGGTGAATCCCCGTAAAGTTGAACCTTGAATAATTTTCAGATATGCTAGATTAACTAAACTCTAAGATTAAACAGAAATATTTTTTCCTAAAAATGGAGCCGTTTTTGACAATTTCAGACTTTACTAAAGTAGAGAAAACTATGGATGAATTACAAGACCAAGTTCAATCACTTTCTATGGAACTTGAAAAAGTAAAACAATGGAGAGAGGTTGAGATAAAATATTCAAAATGATTTGTATTTTGATAAAAATATGATCTAAAGTTATTTCTAAAACATGGATTTTAAACCTGAAATAATATATCCATCTTTCAAATATTAAAAATTCCTGGAAAATACTCTAATTCTTACATGCCACTTGGAATAAAATACTTTTAAAAATTTAATTGAAAATCCAAAAAATAATAATAAAAAAAATACAAGTACTAAAAAAGATACTAACGCAGTTAAATAATTATCAGATTTTGATGATTTTAATGACAAACAAAATACTTTTCACAATACTGATGGTCATGTTTATTCCAGTTATATCTGGAAGTGCACAAGAAGCACATGCTGCTTCTTTGCTAATTAATGATTCAGTTGAAGGTGAAATAACAATTAACCATGGCAGATTTTTTGAATTTGGAGTGGTAAATAATGGTGTACCTTATGCAGGTTATGTTGCTGGTTCAGAAACAGTCTCTGGTGAAACAGGTGACTTTACTGCAACATGTATAGTAACTGATGCTGATGATGATTTTGATTCTGCATCAATTGTAATCTCTACAACTACAACACCTACAGAAGAACCTGATAAAGTAGAAATTTGTCACAAACCAGGAACTAAAGCTGAAAAAACTATGACTATTCCAGAATGGATTAAAAATAATGCTGCTTGGTGGGCATCAGGAGAAATAGATGATGAAGCATTTGTTGCAGGAATTCAGTACTTGATTAAAAAAGGCGTAATCACAGTTTAGATTCTAAACCCTTATTCAATAAATAATTCTAGCATTTTTTATATCGTCATTACTAATTTCAAAGTAAATATTCAATCTATTATTCTAGTCACAATAACTAGGTCAAAGTAAACTAACTACTGCATAGATATTAACAGTGGGTCTGGTCTGTAAAATTCACCGTGTTCATCTGCAAGTTTGTTTAGTTCATCTACAATTTTTTTAATTCCAATCTCTTTTGCTGTTTCAAATAATGGTTTTTTGAGACCTAATCCTAATTGGGCAGCTTTTTCAATTTCTTCAATGTCACTTGCACCATTTGTAATTAACCATGCTGCATTGTTTATGATATTTGCAACAATTTGGATGGGATCACATTTTTTTGCTAGTTCTTCTGAAAGTGCAACACGCTCATATTTATCATCAGAATATTTGTAATAACCTTCACCAGATTTTTGTCCAAGTTTTTTATCATCAAACATTTTCTCAACAAGTGGATGTGGATTGATCACTTTTTTGTCACGTAAATGCATTTCAACAGTTGCTTTGTGAATAACATCCATTCCAGTAAAATCTGCTAATTCAAATATTCCCATTGGAAATCCAAGTTTGAATTTAACTGCTGAATCAATTTCTTCAAGTGTGGCTCCTGTTCTGTCTTTAACAAAACATGCTTCGTGAACCATGGGAATGAATAATCTATTGATTATGAATCCTGGGACATCTTTTCTACATAACACAGCTACTTTGTTCACTGATTTTACGTATTCTTGTGTTAAATCGGTAATCTCTTGGGATGTTTTTTCGCCTGGAATTATTTCTACTAGTTTCATTAGTTGTGGAGGATTGAAAAAATGAATTCCTATAAATTTTTCAGGACGTGATGTTGTATTTGCAATTTCTGTAATTGGTAACGTACTTGTATTTGATGCAAAGACTACTTCTGGTCCTGCAACTTTATCTAATTCTGCATACACTGATTTTTTTAACTCCATTATTTCGGGAACTACTTCAATAATTAATTCAGCATTTTTTACTGCGTCTGCTAAATCAACCATTGGTGTAATTCTTGCAAAAATTGCATCACCTTCTTCTCTACTAATTTTTTCTTTTGAAACTAGTTTATCTAAACTCCATTTTATTTTCTCCATGGCTTTATCTAAAAATTCGCGTTTGATATCTCGTAATACTACATTATATCCTGCAGTTGCTGAAACTTGAGCAATTCCATGTCCCATGACACCCGAACCTAAAACTGTAATATTTTTCACTGTCACAATTTAACAAAAGTCAAGTATCCTTTATAATGTATTTCAAAACTTTATCATTTAATGGGCTTGTTTAATCGTAAAAATGAAGATGAGAATAAAACCAAATGTGATGTTTGTGGAACCGATTTACATGACCCTGAACGATTAAAAAAACACATGAAAAAAGCTCATGGAAACGTCCCTGCTAAGAAATTAGATCCTAGTGGTGGCGATGGCGGTACTTGGTAAATGGAACTTAGTTCCAGTCAAAAAACTAGTCTTGTATTTGTTGGTGCTTTTGTTGTTGGAGGAATTGTGTTATCTACCATGGTTTTTCCATTTTGGAATTTAATTCGTGAAGATGTATTTGAAGAAGTCACTATCTTGACAAATGATGATGGTATTTGTTATGTGGAGACTGCTGATATGATTCCAAAAATCATTGAGGATTGCACATTAAAATCTGGTGATGTTACCACTATCAAATTTGGAGAAGGCCTTGCATGGGCAACCATAGTTGGACCATGATAGATGATTTAATATTTTAAAACATTTGTAAAATATCATGGATTGTATTTTTTGTAAAATTATTTCGGGTGAAATAAAATCAAAATTTCTTAAAGAAACTGCACATTCTGTTTCTTTTTTAGATGCATTTCCTCTTGCAACAGGACACGTATTGGTTATTCCAAAAAATCACCATCAAAAAATTCAAGATATTAGTATTGAAGAAAACACTGACTTATTTTCACTAGTTCATGAAATGGTTTCAAATGTCGATAAAATTAGTGGTTCTACTCTGATTGCAATACATAATGGAAAAGATGCCGGTCAGGAAATTCCCCATGTTCATGTACATCTAGTTCCTAGAAGTAAGGGTGATTCTGCAGGCCCAATTCATAGCATGTTTAGTTCTACAGTGGATCTATCTGAATCTGAAATGGATGAACTATTCAATAAATTGAAAATCTAATATGGATACAATCTTTCTTTAGTATCTATATTTTCTACACTAATTGCTTTAGTTGGACATGTTTCTGCAGCATTCATTATTTTGTTGATCCCTGCACCTTTTTGATTTATCACTGATGATTTAGGGTTTGATCTAGTTTCTTTGTTAATTGAAAATACATCTGGTGCAATAGTTTCACAACTACTACAACCAATGCACAAACTTTCGTCTACGCTAACAAACAGATCTGGCTGTTTTTTTGGCTCTTGTGCTTTTTCATACTCTCCATTTCTACCATCTGATCGTATACGTGCATTATATTCCTCCCAAAATTTCCTTTCATACTCTTTCCAAAAATCTGGGTCTCCTTCTTCAAATTCTCTAGTATATTTACTCCAATCCTGTTCTGGAATCCTACCATCATCTGGTGCCGCCCCCCATTGTGGTTTTCGTTTTAAATTATTTTTTGATTTACTTTTAGTTACATCTTGATATGGTGAAAAATGTTGATTGTGATTTTTCTTTAGATAATTGTATGCTTCTGTAATTTTCTTAAATTCACTATCTTCTGTTTTACCTTGATTTTTATCTGGATGAAATTCTAATGCCATTTTTCTATAAGATGACTTTATCTCATCTTGAGATGAACTTGAATCAACATTAAGTACTCTGAGTGCTTGATATGTATTCACTAACATTAGAGATTTGTTATATGTTAAAAATAATTGCATATACTTTGGGCTTTATTTGATTATTCTAACAATATTTCATCATTTGCTTTCCATGCAGGTTCAACAATACATAAAAATTTCAGATTTTCTTTTCCTGAATTTTCAATAAATTGCTTGGAATTTGGTGGGACGTATGCTGAATCGTCTTTTTGTAGAAAATATAATTCTCCATCAATCATTAAATTTCCTGAACCTTCTAAAATATAGTAAATTTCTGAAGACTTTATTTTATGAAGTTTGGATTTTTTTCCAGGCTCTAATGTGAATTGTGCTAAACTATAATTGATTCCATTTAATGTATTATGTGGATGAAAATATTGCTTTATCTTTGTTCCTTCATTTCCATCCCTAGAATCTATTTCTGAATTTTTACGTAATGACATTCCATCTAAATAATCTTTGAAACTTTGGTTTTAAAATCAGACTCATACCAATCTGTTTTGTATATTGTATTTTTCTTTGGTAAAATATTAATTGCAATATGGGAAAATTCTTTTTCCTTATCCATTGAGCCATGTGTGTGCAGAGTTTTTGCTGGAATGTGTACAATATCTCCTTCATTGAGACTAATCTTTTCAATTTTCTTAATTTTAAAATTATTTTTGCTTGTACTATATTTTCTAAAAATTTCTAAACTCCCTTTCCCTTTCACTCCGATTAGAATTTGATTCCCGTTATGTTGGTGTAGTTTAGTTCTTGATCCTTTTTCAAAATGAACATGATAGATGTCTTGATCTTTTGCTTTGATTTTCTCAGATAATACTTTCATCCATGTTTTGCCTGTAAACCAATTTGGATTTACATTTCTTTTATCACCTGTACCTGAAATATTTGTTTTTTCCATTTTATATTCTATCCAGAATTTTTTTCTTTTTTGTTTGAAATTCTTTTTCTGTGAGTATTCCAGACTCTCTTAACTTTCCAAGTTTTTCTAACATCTTCAAATCCTCTTGTGAATTAGATGTTGCCTTTTTTGCAGCAGCAATCCCTTCGTTAATCTTTTTAATTCCTTTTAATTTTATCTGCTCTTTTTCTTTTAGTGCTTTTTTAGTTAATTCATTGCTGGCCTTTTTTGCTTGAGATACAGCCATTTCACCAAACTCTACTGCATCCTCTAATGCCTCGTCTGCTCGCTTGATCCCTTCATCAATTGCCTTGTCTGCTTTTTTTAGAAATCTCTCAATGTATCCTGTTTTCTTTTTTGCTATCATGGCATCTAGTTACAAATTCTATTATTTAATTCCTAGTAGAATTGGTTTAATAGGTACAAATCAGTACATTGCTGTATCATTGTCTAAATCAAATTATGATGTAAAAACTATAGTTTTACGAAAAAACATTGATGAAACTGAAGCCATGGATATTGTTGAACAAAAGAAAACAACTCCTTTCAAATCATTACTTTCTCGTCCAAAAAAAGAAGATGTACATGTACACTCTTTGAAATTATATTATGAATGCATTCTAATGGTTTCTGGAAAATACATTGCAGATTATTTTAGAAAATCAACTCATTCTATTTCTGTAGATTCTAATGTCAATGAAGTCTCTTTTGGAGATGGCCTTTTTCCAGTACGTTCAAAATCTAGTATTACAAAAGCATTTGTTGGAACACGTGGTAAAAATAAGATTGATTTAAAATTGGAAGAACATGTGTTTGTTGAAGAAGAAGATGATTTAATCTTTGATCATCATGGCCGAGATGTTAAATACCAATTTAAAATTAATTCAAAAACCGTTGAAAATTACCCTCGAAAAATATTGGAACAAAATGCTCATAATGTCAAAAAATCAGAAATGACTCATGATACAGCAGTTGATAAACTTCAAACACAATTAAAAAAACCCCTTGAGACTGATGTAAGAAATTTAAATGAAGAATTTATTTTACATGGGATTTCAGAAATCTACGTTCCTATTTTTGAGGCTAGATTGGTTGGTCCAAAAAAGAAAGTTGGAATAATTAGAATCGATGCAGTACAAAAAAAGATTTTTTGACCTAATTCAGAGTTTCACCAGTTTTCTAAATTGATCATTGGTGTGTAATTTTTTAAATATTGGTTCTTCTTTTGCCCAACTTCTAATTATTTTAGGATTTTTAGAAATTGATTGCTTTAGTAATTCTAGTGATTCAGGATAATTACCTAATGCAGCTTTACTTCTTGATTTGGCATAAATAATATTCACATTATCTTTATGTTTTGATAATATTTTGTCAAAAATCTCAATTGCTTTTTCGTGTTTGCCTAATTCTGCTAATTCAATTCCAATGTGAAAAAATGCATCCATGTGACTTGGATTATTTTTGTACACTGTATCAAAACAATTTAAAGATTCTTCATGCTTTTTCATTTTGCCTAAGATTATTCCTTTGTAAAACAACGCATTTGGTTTTCTTGGCTCTATTGTAATTGCTTTATCTAGAACTTGTAATGCTTCTTCTTTTTCTTGCAACTTGTCAAGTAAGACACCTTTGTTAAAATAGGATGAAGCATTTTTTGGGTCTGACTCTATTGCTTTGTCATAACATTCTGCAGCTGCTTGGATATTGCCGTTTTCTGCCATTGCAATTCCTCTATTATTCCAAGCTTGAGCATCATTTGGATTAATCTCTAACAAAATATCAAAACACGTTATTGCATCACTGTATTTTTTTATCTGGTTTAATGATATACCTTTGTTAAATAATGCTGATGTATTTTTAGCATCTTGTTTTAGTATTTTGTTAAAGAGTGAGATGGCTCCTTTTGGTTGATTTTTTTCCATTAGGGACATTGCATTATACAGCAAATCTTCAACGTTATCTTTTGATCCAAATAGATCCATAATTCCTCAAAAATGATATTGGTAATGAAAGTTTGGTTTATCCTAGTGATTTGAATTTCTTTATTGCTTTTTTTGCCATGTTTTTTTGCTCTTCTACAATAGTATATGTAGTGTCGTTGCTAGCATGTCAACTCTTTTTTCTTTTTTATGTTATATTAGAATACTAATTTTTAAAAAATTAATCAATTAGGATACGCTTAATTTGCATTTAATACTGATTTGAGCGTTGTCTAATTCTGAAATTCAATACCTTTGTGAGAAAATTCACGTTCATAGATGGCCTAAGGATGGCGCAATTTGGGATGATTCAACCCAAACTGAATTAGATGACTCTATTAACAAAAATCCTAACAAAAAACAAGTCACAATAAAAGAAAACACAATTCAAATTGAAAATTTTAAATTCACTTCTCTTAAAAAAATTGGAATTACAGTACCATTTTTTAAAAAAGAATGCACTATGATATTTGAGGCACAGTTTGGTATTCTTTTAGCACATGTTCATGTTACTATAAAATCTAAAAATTATGTTGATATCTTTACAGAACTAACCACGTGGAAAAACAGAGTTTTCCCAAACGATTCTTGAAATTTAAAAATTTTCAGATGCTTTGACTATCTTTTTGATGTCTTCTTTAGAATGCATATCAGAAATTGCACCTAGTTTTCCTGGCAAAAAGAAGATTCCGTCATGTGCAATCATCTTAAAATGATATTTTGCAAGCATTTGTGAATCACATTTTGCAACATGTGTTGAATTTGTTATTTCTGTCACACCTTCTTTTAGAAAATGGGTCATGAATAATGAGCCCTTACCTGTAATTGCCACTTTTCCATCAAATGCCTTACCAATTTCTTTTCTAGCATATTCTCCAAGTGAGTTTATTTTTGTATATGTGGATTTTTTTGATTTTAAAAGACTCAGTGTTGCAAAACCTGTAGTCATTGATACTGGATTTGCAGAAAATGTGCCTCCCCCTATATAGGAGCGTTCTGATTTCTTTTTCCCTGTTGTATCTGCTTGCTCCATTATTTCCTTTTTACCACACATTACTCCGATAGACATTCCTCCACCAACAATTTTTCCTAATGTGACAATATCTGGATTTAGTTTCATTGTTGGGTAAAGACATCCATATCTGAATCTAAACCCTGTTACAATTTCATCCAAAATAAACAATGAATTATTTTTGTGAATAAATTCTTGAATTCCTTTAAGATATTCTGGAGTAGCTGGAATGCATCCACCACCGCCTAGCACTGGTTCAATTATCACTCCTGCTAAATTTTTTGAATGTTTTTTCAGAATTTTTAAAGATCCTTCTAAATCATTATATGGAATTGAGATAATTTTTTCTTCATTCACTACTCCACTACTTTCTGATTCTGAAAATGGCCAACTAACACTTTTCAATAAATCTGATGTGTATCCGTGCCATCCACCATCAATTTTGGCAATTATTTTTCTACCTGTTACAGAGCGAGCTAATCTAACTGCATACATTGTAGCTTCAGTACCTGATGTTACATAACGAATTTTTTCAGCTACTGGAACTGCTTTTGAAATTAATTCTGATAATAAAATAGTCTGCTCATTTACTGTGCCATACATCCACCCTTTCTCAATTTGTTTTTTCAAAGATTCTTTTACTTTTTTTTGTCCATGTCCTAAAATGAGACTCCAATGACCCATCCAATAATCTGTATACTTGTTTGAATCTGCATCGACTAAATTTTTTCCTGCAGATGATTTTACAATAAATGGATATGGTTCATAATATCGTATATTATGAGAAACTCCATTTACGTGAAATTTCAAAGATTTAGCAAATATTTTTGCAGAATTTTTTGTTTTCTTTTTGTATTCAGAAATATAGCTCAAAATCAAATTCACAAATCAATGCTGCCATTTTAACTATCAAAATATCTTTGTTCATTTTGTTTTTTATCATTTACTTGGGTCTTTGGGTTGATCTAAAAAATAAAATGTGTAATTTTTTTAATTTTTGTGGCCGATCAGGCATAATTTCACGGTTGGTTTATATGTATTCTGACTTTGATGGCTTCTGCATACGTAACGCAATAGGCGGCGCTCGTGATGAAGTATGGCAAGATGCCACTTTATGATTCATGGGCCTCCAGTTACGCATACAAGAATGAGGATTTGATTGCAAGATCAATATCTGAAATGTGAAGATTATGTGCATCCGTCAATTCCAAATTAAAGTACATGATGTGTACTTCAGTAATCAAAATACAAAATATATTTCAGAATCCGGTTGATCCTGCCGGACCTGACTGCTATCGGATTGATACTAAGCCATGCGAGTCATTGTAGCAATACAAGGCATACGGCTCAGTAACGCGTAGTCAACCTAACCTATGGACGGAAATAACCTCGGGAAACTGAGAATAATATCCGATAGAACACTATACCTGGAATGGTTTGTGTTCCAAATGATTTATCGCCGTAGGATGGGACTGCGGCCTATCAGTTTGTTGGTGAGGTAATGGCCCACCAAGACTATTACAGGTACGGGCTCTGAGAGGAGTAGCCCGGAGATGGGTACTGAGACACGGACCCAGGCCCTATGGGGCGCAGCAGGCGAGAAAACTTTGCAATGTGCGAAAGCACGACAAGGTTAATCCGAGTGATTTGTGCTAAACGAATCTTTTGTTAGTCTTAGAACCACTAACGAATAAGGGGTGGGCAAGTTCTGGTGTCAGCCGCCGCGGTAAAACCAGCACCTCAAGTGGTCAGGATGATTATTGGGCCTAAAGCATCCGTAGCCGGCTCTGTAAGTTTTCGGTTAAATCTGTACGCTCAACGTACAGGCTGCCGGGAATACTGCAGAGCTAGGGAGTGGGAGAGGTAGACGGTACTCGAAAGGAAGGGGTAAAATCCTTTGATCTTTTGATGACCACCTGTGGCGAAGGCGGTCTACCAGAACACGTCCGACGGTGAGGGATGAAAGCTGGGGGAGCAAACCGGATTAGATACCCGGGTAGTCCCAGCCGTAAACTATGCAAACTCAGTGATGCATTGACTTGTGGTCAATGCAGTGCTGCAGGGAAGCCGTTAAGTTTGCCGCCTGGGAAGTACGTACGCAAGTATGAAACTTAAAGGAATTGGCGGGGGAGCACCACAAGGGGTGAAGCCTGCGGTTCAATTGGAGTCAACGCCAGAAATCTTACCCGGAGAGACAGCAGAATGAAGGTCAAGCTGAAGACTTTACCAGACAAGCTGAGAGGTGGTGCATGGCCGTCGCCAGCTCGTGCCGTGAGATGTCCTGTTAAGTCAGGTAACGAGCGAGATCCCTGCCTCTAGTTGCCACCATTACTCTCAGGAGTAGTGGGGCGAATTAGCGGGACCGCCGCAGTTAATGCGGAGGAAGGAAGGGGCCACGGCAGGTCAGTATGCCCCGAAACTCTGGGGCCACACGCGGGCTGCAATGGTAACGACAATTGGTTTCGAATCCGAAAGGATGAGGTAATCCTCAAACGTTACCACAGTTATGACTGAGGGCTGCAACTCGCCCTCACGAATATGGAATCCCTAGTAACTGCGTGTCATTATCGCGCGGTGAATACGTCCCTGCTCCTTGCACACACCGCCCGTCGTTTCATTGAAGTGAGCTCTTAGCGAGGTGACGTCTAATTGGCGTTATCGAACTTGGGGTTCGTGACAAGGGAAAAGTCGTAACAAGGTGACCGTAGGGGAACCTGCGGTCGGATCACCTCCTTAGATATGGAAAGTGTACGGGTGTACATAATCTTCACATTGAAATCATCGATGCAATGCATCACGAAAGTGGTGTATGAAGGATGTAGTGGGTCACTTACCGGTGGCTTGCAATGATCGTCGTGCATAGTCGTGTAATATGTGGCTGAATATACCGGTGTAAAGACGGTAATAGGTGGATTGCTAGGCTTGAGGAGAGATGAAGGACGTGGCAAGCTGCGATAAGCTCGGGGTAGGCGCACGCATCCTATGATCCCGAGATGTCCGAATGAGAATCTTGTGCTTATGCACATTCCAGTACACTAGTATTGGAAGTCGAACCGTGGGAATTGAAGCATCTTAGTACCACGTGGAAAAGAAATCAATTGAGATTTCCCAAGTAGTGGCGAACGAAAAGGAAAGAGCCCAAACTGAATCCTTCGGGAGATGTGGTGTTTTGGTATGATAATATGGAATCTTGGAACACAGCTGAAATGATCTGAAAAGTTCTGGCAAAGAGGGTGATACCCCCTTAGGCGAAGTGGGAAGAGTCCTATTCATACCCGAGTAGTTGTCCTTGGTAGTGGGCAATGAATATGGGTGAAAGTAGCATCCGAGGCTAAATATTTCTCAAGACCGATAGTGGACTAGTACCGTGAGGGAAAGCTGAAAAGTACCCCGGAAGGGGGGTGAAAAGTGCATGAAACCTATTACTTACAGACGTGCGTGGCATGAAAGGTGATTTTTTCAGATTAGAGATTCTAGCAATAGAGTTAAAGATTTGATGTCCAAATCATCAGTGTTACGCGTTCCGTCTCGAAACACGGACCAAGGAGCTAACTGTCATGGCAAGCTTAAACCTGTAAAGGTGTATGCGAAGGGAAACCAAGTTCTCGCAGCTTCACAAGAAGTCAGGAGAAGCGTGTGAAAGTGCGTTGAGTCATGGCGGCTAGGCTAGAAGCCAGTCGATCTATTCCTGAGCTAGATGAAGGCGGGCGAAAGCCCGCTGGAGGTCTTAAGACGTTCTGACGTGCAAATCGTTGTTGTGACTTGGGAATAGGGGTCAAAAACCAATCTAGACTGGCGCTCGCTAGTTCCAACCGAAGCGTCTCGCAGGGCGTGGTTTGTGGAGATAGCGTTTCCGGTAGAGCACTGATAGAAGGGCGCGGGGGAGAAATCCCTCACCCTCCATTCAAACTCCGAACGGATACGCATCGTAGAAGCAAGCACACGGGCTCGTGTGGCGTAAGGCTCACGGCCGAAAGGGGTTTAACCCAGACTGAAGTTAAGGTCCCCAAATTTTTGCTAAGTGTCAAGCTAAAGAGCGTGTTCTCGCCAAGACAGCAGGGAGGTAAGCTCAGAAGCAGCTATCCTTTAAAAAGTGTGTAACAACTTACCTGCCGAGGGGGGATGCCTCAAAAACGGACGGGGCTAAAGCAAAATACCGATACTTTAGATAATCATCAGTGGATGATTCGTGGTAGGTTGGCGTAGTGATTGGGTCGAAGCAGGGCGATGACGTCCTGTGGACCGATTTCTATTGCAGATCTTGGTGGTAGTAACAGCATAGTATAGTGAGAATCTATACCACCGTAAGCGCAAGGGTTTCCAGGCAATGCGTTATCAGCCTGGAGGTAGTCGATCCTAAGATGTGCCTCAACAGAGTACATCGAATGGGAAACTAGTTAATATTCTAGTACCTTGCATCAAGCGTTTGAGCTATATGGTTCGCTTCCGGATAGGGGTTGTACAACCATCGTTGTATCTAACTATTCGAGGGTGGAGGAGTGTCGTAATGACGAGAACTCACCCGAGGTAGGAATGGCTTCGCGTTAGCGAAGTTTTCTTGAATCCAGGAGACCATGAAAGATTGTGTAGTTAGTGAGATGCAAGTTCGTACCGAGAACCGACACAGGTGCGCTGGCTTAGAAAGCTAAGGTGCTACGGGTATACCGTATGGCGAGGGAATTCGGCAAATTAGTCCTGTAGCTTAGGTATAAGGGATGCCTGCAATCTTCATGAGGAATGGGGATCGCAGGTTGCAATGACAAGGGGGTTCCGACTGTTTAATAAAAACACAGGCGACTGCTAGTCCGAAAGGATTTGTATAGTCGCTGAATCCTGGCCGGTGCCGGTACCTAAAACTTGGGTTCAACCGAGCTAAGGGCCGGTTAACGCCGGGAGTAACTCTGACTCTCTTAAGGTAGCCAAATGCCTTGTCGGGTAAGTTCCGACGCGCATGAATGGAACAACGAGAGCCCCACTGTCCCCGCCTACAACCCGGTGAAGCCACATAAGGTGGACGAACAGTCCATCAACTTCCATCGGGGAGAGAAGACCCCGTGGAGTTTTACTGCAGCTTGTGCTTGTGGTATAGTAAGAATTGCACAGGGTATCTGGGAGCTATGCCTAACATTCCCCGGGATGTTAGTGAAGCAACGATGTAACACCAGACTCTTTTTGCAGTACCACTTACCCAGTGAAGACTGGGGACACGTGCAGGTGGGCAGTTCGGCTGGGGCGGCACCCCTTTGAAAAGATATCAAAGGGGCCCAAAGTTGAGTTCAAACGGGGCAGAAATCCGTTGAAGAGGGCAAAGCCAAAAACTCGACTGAATGGATTTCCAAACGCACGGAATTCATAGACGAAAGTCTGGCTTAGCGATCCTTCGTGTGCCCACTATTGGGGCCCGGAGGTGACAGAAAAATTACCCCAGGGATAACAGGCTCGTCGCGGGCGAGAGCTCCTATCGACCCCGCGGTTTGGTACCTCGATGTCGGCTTTTCCTATCCTGGTCCTGCAGCAGGGGCCAAGGGTGTGGCTGCTCGCCAATTAAAAGGGAACATGAGCTGGGTTTAGACCGTCGTGAGACAGGTCGGTCTCTGCCTGATGGAAGCGCGAATAACTGAGGGGAAGTTGCTCCGAGTACGAGAGGAACAGAGCAGCGTGGCCACTGGTTTACGGGTTGTCTGATAAGGCAGGCCCGGCAGCTAAGCCATTTAGGCTAAGTGCTGAAAGCATCTAAGCACGAATCCTATCCCGAGACAAGTTATTCTTTCGTAAGATGAAGGTCGGCAGCAAAATACTGCGTTGATAGGAAGGTGGTGTAGATCACAAGCTTCGGCGAGTGGTGAGCCAGCCTTTACTAATAGACCAACACATCGGTTCAGCCACTTACATAGAGACTATGCGCGATGAATCATTTTCAATTCATCAAGTGGAATATAACATATACACGACTTGTACGATGATTTCATTTTTAATCATTCATAGCGTAAGCTATGCATTTTTAATTAGATAATTATTTTTCCTAGTGTAATCTATGATTTTTAATTATTTGAAATCCACCTTAGTGGAAACTATGCACGATTATTTATTCTATTATTGAAAATAACATACAACTGCTTGTATTATATTAAAATGGATTTCAATTTTTGTACAATTTCAGTAAGCAACAAGCCTACCACCTTTACTGTCATCCTGTCTCTTTAGATACTTCTTTTTTAATTCAATATCTTTTTGAAATTCTTTTGGTAAGCCGACCTATCATTTGTTTTGGTTTTCAGATATTGATCGAAAAGATCTAAAGTTGCTAATAGTCTGTTGGTTAATTCTTCACAGTAACTATTCAAGAAAATCTGACAAAATTTAGTCTTTCAAATATTTGGCACCTAAATCATTCTCTGATTCTTTAATTTTGATAACTATGGTGTCTCCAATTTTATTAAAAATTCTTTGGCGTTTTTCATTTGTCAAAATCCATCCTATTATTACATCAAGTGGAAGTAGAAATGATTTCCCAAAATTACATAGTAAAATTCCTTTAAAAGTTGGTTTTTCTTCACTCAACGATGTCACCTGCAAATTCAGAATTTTTTTTCCAATACTTTTACCTGTTTTATATTCTAAAACTGTCCAATAAACAAAAAACAATATGCTTGCAATAATGAATTGTATATTTTCTGTCCAAAGACCATTTTCATCAAGTTCATAGTAAATTGTTCCAAATGAGATAAAAATTATGATTGTTGATATGGTTAAATAATTATAAAATCAATTACCCCTGCAAGAAACCTGTCTATCAATTTTGCTAAAATTATGTTTGAATTAATTTTAGAATCTGGTTTATCCATGACTCGACTAATAATTATGAATTAATAAAATGTATTAATCATTAGCTAACATCTATTACAACACAGTAAATTTATCATTAAATATTCATGATAACATATGAAAGCAAAATTTGCAACATCTTGTATCTCATGTGGTGATAAAATTCAACCTGGGAAAGAGATTTCAAAAAATAAAGATGAGAATTGGGTTCATAAACACTGTGTTGATGACTCTGAAGGTTTACCTTAGGAATTAATAGCCTGATCATTAAACAATCATAGAATTATTTTTGGTGACGATAAACCCTCTTGAATTATTTTTATGGACTTTTAGAAGAAATGAAAAAGATGTAGTTAATCTTTACACCGCTCTATCCCCTGTTATGCAATTAGCCACGGGTGGGTCAATGCTGAATTTCGGATTTTGGTCAAAAAATCACCCTGATCCTATATCTGCTCAAAATAATCTATGTATGTTTTTTGCAAATATGGCAGAATTGGCTTCTACACTAAAGGTTGTTGACGTAGGTAGTGGTTTGTCTGCTCCATCCAAACTTTGGAGAGATACATATCCTGATATCAACTTGTATGATGTTAATATTAATTTCAAGCAATTAATTGATTCTGGTTTTGAAAAAAATATAGAGTTTTTAAATTCTACATCTACAAAATTACCATTTGCAGATGATTCAGTTGATCGTGTTTTAGCATTAGAATCTGCTCAACATTTCAACCCTTTGATTAGTTTTATTTCTGAATCTAAAAGAATATTGAAAAAATCTGGATTACTTGTTATTGCAATTCCTGTATCTCTTGAAAATCCATCTTTTAGAAAATTAGGTCTCTTAAAATTTACTTGGTCTTCTGAACACTATTTACTGGACACTGTTAAACAATTTATCGAGTCTGGTGGATTTGTTATTTCTGAAGAAAAATTAATTGGTGAATTTGTTTATGGACCTTTGGCAGACTATTATATAGAAAACAGAATGACTTTAAAAAAATCTATTTTGGAAAAATATCCAAACTATGTTGAAAAAATTCTTTACAAATCTCTTCTATCCATGAAAAAAGCATCAGAAAAAAAATATATCGATTATGTTCTTTTGAAGTGTACTTTAAAGTCTTAAACTATGAGTATTTTTTTACCAATAAGATACTCCATTACTTGAATGTATTCAGATTCTAAAATCAACCCGTCTAGAAACCACATTGTATTTGTTTTAAACCATTTTAGAATATTCATATCGTGTAATTGAATTCATGCGGAATCTTGAAACATATTAGTTTCAATTAATGATAATTTTTCCCACACTGTAACAGGTTTTGTAATTTCAAACTTTTCTGAAAGTAAAATCCCTGGTTCTTTATCAATAATCAATAATTTACTTTGATCATTATTTTGGGCAAACAATCCTACTCTTGTTATAGTTCATATATCGTAATTTGTTGTTCCAGTTACCCTGTAATCACCAATTATTTGCACTATGTTTATTGGAATTTTATATAGAAACTTGGTAGTTATACAACATTTTTCTTCTATGGGGATTTTATTATTTTCATTCAGATGAAATTGATTCATCTCTACTTTTTCTTCTGAAATTTTTTTACTGTTAACTAAAATTCAATCTGAATCTATTTTATCAATTTCAAACTTTTCTGTAGTGGTATTCTTGTACTTACTTGTATGTGAATAAATTACATAATCTGTTCTTTTACACATAATCCGTCTTCATTACAAACTCTATTACTGATATTATCCATAATTGGTGGGGATATCACATTATTTTCTATCAATGATCTTATTGCATATGCAAATGTGCTGTCTTTTAATTCTCCATTTACCAATAACCTTGCATCTTTTTTAATCCAATCTGGAAATATTGTAAATTCACTGTGTCTTTGTCGTATAAAATCTGCGCTTCCTAAGTATTTTTTAATTTCTGCAATTAATACAATATCTCTTAATTGGTGTTGACTATTCCATGCAATATGGTCGTATAGAGTACTACATGCCATCAGATTTGGAAACTGTAGATGTTGAATGGATAAAATATTTAATCCTAACAGTAGCTATTCTTCATAATAAAATTCACAAAATTCTAAAATATCTTTTACTGTCTTAACTTCAAAATCTGGTTGGTATCCTAAAACACTTTGAGTATTAAAACTTCAAACCAGTACCATTACAATAATTCCAATTAATAATAATCTCAACAATATTTTATCTGTACTTTTAACTTATTAATTTCATGTAAAATTTTCTTTAACTTGATGACCGTTCTGGTATCTTTTTTTGTAATTAATACTATTTTTGGTCTTTTGAGATTGATTAGGTTTTTATTTTTGATATTTTATCTTAAAATTATGGTTGATACCACTTTGTATGCTAAAAAATGTGCTAAATTGTTAGAAGAATCTGAAATCCGTTTTGCAGGAATAGTAGACAAAGATGGTAAACTAATTGCAGGTGGTTTTAAGGAAGGACTTGTTCCTTATGAAGGCGATGAGACAAAATTACAGTCATTTTTTGATTTTGTTTCAAAAGCATCTATACGAAAAGAGTTTGATGAAAGCCTAGGACCGATAAATTACATTGCTGCAAGACGTGACAAGGCAGTTTTAATTAGTTTCCCATTCCCGATTACCAACATCTTACTTTTAATTTCTGCAGAACCTTCTGTCAATATTGAAAATTTGGCAAAGAAAGTTGTAGAGATATTCACTGATGTTAATTAGACATATTTTCACAAACTTACGTATTCTTTAATTATGTGTGATGAAATTTAGTTTTTGAATATGCGTTTATTTTGTGTGTTTTTCTTATTGTCAATTTTTACATTATCTAGTTTTACATATGGTTTTGCGACTGTTGATAATTTTACTACTGACAAATCATCATACTATACTGATGATTTTATTATAATTTACGGAACTGTGGATTATGATCCGACTCTTTTTTCAATAATTATTCAGATTATTACTCCTAGTGGAAATGGTCTATCTCATGTTGATAGTGTCATTCCCAAAAGTGATGGAACATTTACAAAAACTATCCGTGCTGGAGGTCCAACTTGGAATGAAAATGGTCAATATACAATAAAGATTTCCTATGGTGGAAATCTTGAAAAATTAATTGATTATGAAAAAATATCTGATTATACTCTTCCTCAATCCAATACGCCAACAACATCTCAACCAACAACATCTCAACCAACAACATCTAACATCGTTCCTAAAAATTTGGATATTTCTTTTCTAGAAAATCCAAAAATGCGAATTTTGGGATTCCCTTCCTTTGACAAATCCCCACAATACTATATTGACAGATATAACACTGAACCTGAATACCAATCTTGGTTTGATTTTCAATTTCC
>JAPFBP010000005.1 GCA_029250275.1 Candidatus Nitrosopumilus sp.
GTGGATTGTTTGAAAATACCTACAACATTCTAACGATATCTGACAAAAAAGTACAAGTAGATCTAAAAATTGTAGGTGGAAAAAGACTCCCAATTGAGGAAATTATGAATAATTATAGCCAATTTGACGACGAATGAATTTATTTACAGATACATTCTAGGCATCTTTATGCGGGGGTCGCCTAGCCTGGTAGGGCGTGAGATTGCTAATTTCATGTTCGCAAGAACGCGTGGGTTCAAATCCCTCTCCCCGCGCCATTAAAACTTAATAGACCGATTCAAGAAGTTTTTTTTAATGGGGCGAAGAAAATCACAAAAAATTATTCGTACTGGTCCAAAAAATGCCACTACTGGAATGTGTCCTCTTTGTAAAACAATTGGTAAAATTTTCCTTCTTGGCTCACCTGGGCAAGAGAGAGCAAAATGCGAGAAATGTCGTCAAGAATTTGAATTATAGTTCAAAAAACTAACCTGTCAATCAAAATATGTACCCATAACTTTTTAAGACAATTTTCTATTCATAGATAATTATGAGTTCAGAAGCTGAAACCATCTATGAAAGAGTTGCAAAGCTTGAAGATGAAATTGCATTACTTAGAAGTGAAGTCGATATCCTCAAAGTAGCATTAAGAAATAAAATTGCTCGTCATGAAATATCCATGATTAAAAAAGGTAGAGACATAGATTCTATTATTGATTAATTTTTTGTCTTTATACTTCTAATTAATTCTAAAATATAGTCTACATCTTCTGCATTTGGATTAATTTCTAAATACTTGTTCAAATATTTTAAAGCAATTTTAGAATTTTGTAATCTTTCTTCTATAATTCCTTTATCTCTAATATCTTCAGATGATTCTGGTTCGATAGATAATACCATATTTACACATTGTAATGCTTTTTCATAAACAAATGATTGAACATATGAATTTTTTAAATTCCTTGCTAGTCTGACAAGAATCTGATCTGATTTTACTTCATCAAGAAATTCTGGTAGAAATTCTAATTCACCACCAAAATTAGTATCAAGAATATCTTGTAAATCATCAACATCTAATAATCGTCCATCATAAAATGGATCTAAGATCATCTCTTCATTGTATTTTACTAATATGTGACCTGGAAATCCGACTATCTTGAGATCTAACCCAATAAATTTTGCAATTTCTGCATATAGAATTGAAATAGTAATGGGGAGTCCTATTTTTTTATCAATTACTTCATTTAAAAAATTATTTTTTGGATTATAGTAATCATCGTCATCTCCACTAAAACCTAAATTTTCAAAGAGATGTTCGTTTAACATCGAAATCAAATATGTTGGATTTTTGATATCACTGATTGATTCTTTTAGAGATTTTCCAATATGGTTTATTTTTTGAATATACTCATCTACATTAAGATCTGGATATTCTAAAATCTGTGCAAATTTGAGACATTTTTCAACCAAGTTGAAACTTGGATTATTTACAAATGCAATCCATTCTGCAACTAGTGGATCAAATTTTTCTTCCAATTATCACATACTCAGTTTCTTGAGGTATAATTGAGGATCTTTTAGTTCACGAGTATTTGGCGGTATTTCTATCATTTTTTTGAAGGTATCTATACCTAATTTTTCATAAATTATTTTTGTAAAGTCCTTACCCATACTCTTTCTTACTTGATATGATGAAAAATCAGTTCCCATAAATGTCGTAAGATAATTTTGAAAATCTTGATCATCTTTTAAGATATTTTCAATTGCAAAAGCTGCCATTCCCTCCATTGCTGTAAATACTGCGTGGTGTTGTTGTATTGGTAATAACCATCTTTTGTAAATGTCTAACAGTTCTGGAATTGCCTCTCCAATCTTTGGATCTATTTCTACATGAGTAAATGTCATGACGTCTGGTCCGATTTGCTCCATTAGGAAATGATCTGGATTCAAAAAGAAAAATAAATTAGCTTTTTTTGCAAATGGGAAATTATCTGGAACTGCTTGTAATTGACAGTATTCTGATAATCTATTAGTAGTTTCAGTATCTAATGATAAAATTATCTTTGCTAATTCTTCATTTATTTTGTTTACTTCCATTGCTGCACTTTTGTTTACTTGTTGAAGATTTCCTTGTGCTGAATGAATTAATTCTTCAAGTACGGTCATCTTCACAGCACCTAGATATCCTGAATTAACATTTTCAAATTTTGATTCATATGGTTCACCTTGTTTATGTAAAATTATTTGTGGATATCTAGACAAAATAAATTTGTTTAAATAAATTTCTGAATCAAGATAGTCTCCATACGTTGTTGTGATTTTTGAAATGTATTGAATCGCATAAGTTGAATATACTAAATATTTTGCAGTATCTCGCTGCATTAATTCTGCAATTTTTTTTAGATCTTCTTTTGCTACTGCGTTAAATAATTCCCTAACAAATTCTTTTGATTCGTTGTCTGCAAATACTTTGTTTCCTTTAATCTTCTTTAATTCTTCTAATTCTAGAATTTTTAACGAAATATTTTCAGGAACTTTAACTCCCAGAAATTCTTCCACTCTATTTTTAAATTCTGATAATACCAAATTTGCAATTTCCTCTATCTCTTTGAATTGTACTTTGTTTGCAATATCGTCTTTGGCTTTGATTGCTAACTCTATAATCTCTTTTTCTTCGTTAATTTCAACTGATAATTGTCCAAATAACGCCTCGGCAAATTCTTGAAATTCTCCCATTTCACATAAAATTTAAAAATACTCCATTTAAGATTAACTTGATTTTTTATCAAAGAAATTATTAATTCCAAAATTACTGATTTGTTATCCAATCATGTTAGACTCTAGTTTAGAATTTTTAAAATGTGTAAATTGTAGTTCCAAATTAGAATTAAACGCATTCAAACATGAAAAAGAAATTGTTGAAGGAATTTTAGAATGTACAAAATGTAGTAAACAATTTCCTATTATTGATAAAATTCCAATTTTATGGGGTGATTTTTCTCTTTATCTTTCATCACGTAAAAAATTAAGTGGTCAACTTTACCAATTAATTGAAAATTCAAATTTAAGGAAATTTTACAAAATTTCTTTATCAAAAATTAAACAATTCAGTGATGATAGAACTGACATTGAGGAACGATGGTCATTAATATACCAAAATAGTAAATCTGCAAAATTCTATACTGAAATCAAAAAAAATATTCACTCTATCAAAAAATCTAATTTTGTTTTAGAATATGGATGTTCAATTGGAATAATGTCTTCGTTTTTAGCTGAATCTCACCAAATGGTTTTTGGAATTGATAGATCATTTACTGCATTAAGATATGCCAAAAAAGTACACAAAAATAATCTTGATTATGTTGTAGCGGATTTTATGTCTCCCGTATTTGGAAAATTACAATTTGACCTTATTTTAGCTCTTAATGTTCTAGAATTGACAGAACCTATAGAATTACTAAATCATATTTCAGAACAAATTACTAATGGCTATTTTATCATCAGTGACCCTTATGACTTTGACAGGGGAACTCAATCTGTCAAAAAACCTCTTGATGAAATTTCATTACGTCAGAATTTGAAAAATTTGAAATTTAAAATTACATCCAAAACAAAAATTCCATCTCACATTATTTGGACTTTGAAACTTAACCCACGTGCAGTTTTAAACTATCAGGTGGATCTGGTAATTGGTAAAAAATAGAATTATGTTTATTTATATGAAAATCAAATTTTTTCATATTTTTTGAAAATTATTACTTGAAACTATTTTGATCTTCTTTATCTGAAACTGTATCTATTTGATTACAACTTCCACATCCATTTTTTCTTGTACCAAACCAAATCAATGCCGCTGGCATAAGGGCATAAAGGACCATGGCGTTTGGAAATCCAATCAATGAATCATTTCCAGTAATGTATCCTGATACAATTAATGCAAACATACCAAGTGCTGAAATACCTGAAATTTTATTTAATTTGTCTTTATTAGTCATGACAATTTTATTCATTATTCATATTTAATAGAATGTCCTAATGAATTGATTTCTAACCACATGAATTACATTCAAATTTCTTTTTAGATTGATGGGCTTTTTCCATGTGACGTAATGTTCTTTCTGAATCAGAAAATTCCATATCGCATTTTGGACAAATATTGCCCACAATGATTTCTTTTTTGCGTGAAAACAGACCCATCATTTTTTTGCAAATCATTTACACATAAAACTCTTTTACCAATTTGAATATTGGATGAAATATTCTGTCTGATTTATCTTAATTGATGAATAGTTCCATATCAAAATGAAAACCAGTTAATTTAAGAATCACTATGTGCTATTTTTTTTGTCTTGGTAAATTACTTTATCAATAAAATTAAACGCGTATCTAATAGACCTTCTAAATGTGTGAACTGCAATGCATTGAATCTAAAAGATGATGCTGTTTTAGCTACTATTGGTCCCTCTGAAGCAAATGCAGATTACGTACCCTCAGTTCTATGTCTTTCTTGTGAAACTTTGATGATTATTACTATACACTCAGAATTAGTAGTTGGAATTCATCATTCTGTTGGAAATCAGGTTACTATGCGTAATTCTTGAATAAGTAAATCTCCATAAAAAAGAACAACAATGAAATACTGAAATATTGTATCAATTGTATGTCTGCCATTATCATAATTCCAATTATTATTGTTACAATCATTGGATTATCTGTATATCTTGCTTATCGATTTTTAATTTATGATTTGTATTGTAAAATATCTATCAATAAATCACTTCAAAAATATAATATCAAAAAAACCCCGTCTCAAATAATTAAGGAATATTATGAAAATAAAGGAGAATCCCTTTCAGATCAAGAAATTCAAAATCTTGAAAAAAATTACAGACAAAATGAACCTGAGCAATTTCTTGCCATGTATGATGCAATTAGAGATTATCAAAAAGATAAAGAAAACAACTAAGTTTTTTAAATATCTAAGGTTTTAGTGGGATTTGAATAAACGGTGTTCCACCATCACCTACTACTAGAGGTAATACTCCGTTCCAACTTTGTATTTTTAGCCATTCCAAATAATTTGGATTTTGAGCTAATGCTTGATTGATAATTGCAATTGCTTCTGCTTCACCTTTGGCTTCGGCAATATTTGCATTTGCTAAACCTATGGCGTTTGCTTCTGCTTGTCTAGCTTCAACTTGGATTCTTTTCAAGTCATTTTCTGCTCTAAGTGCATTTTGCTCTGCTTCTACTTTAGATTCAATTGCTTGGTTAAATAATGCTGAGAATTTAAAATCTGTGATTGAGATTACCTCTGTTACGACATCAAATTGATTTAATCTATCTCTGATTGCACCTTCAATATCTGATTTCACTAATGGTCTTTTTGTGATTAATTCCTCAGCATTGTAATTTGCAGTTACTTGTTTTACTGTCTCCTCAATTGCTGGTTGAATAACCCTATTTTCATAATCTAGACCAATTTCCTTGAATAATATGTGAATTCGTTCTTTATCTGGATGATAGTTTACAGTAACTGTAGTCTCTACTGTTTGAAGGTCTTTTGATGCACTTCTAGTCTCTTTATCAAACTTTAGAGTACGAACTTCCATTTGTATAACATCATCTTGGAACGGAACAACAAAGTGTATTCCCTCATCTAATGGAGGAGCGGAAAGATCAACTGCACTCCAATGTGTTAAAATTCCTCTATGACCTGCATCTACAATTTTGACTGAGGCTGAAGCTATAACCCCGATAATAATTAGAACGATAATTGCAATTAAAACCATTTTAGCTCCATTCATGTTAACATTTACTTTAGGAGATTGATACTTTGACAATAAATTTTGTATTTTTCTTCTACTATTATACCAATCTAATTGTCATTTATAAAATTGAAATTCATTCCTCAACAAATTTATGTCATCAATATGTACAAGAACTAATGGCAGAGGCTAATTTTTCTTGGATATACATCTTAATTTTCTTGGCAATTCCACTGGCAAGAATTATTCCTCGACTTTTAGCAAAAAAAGGTATAGGGAAAAAATTCTTTCCACAACAACTCCAACAACAAAATCAACAACAACCAAATCAACCTGAATCACGTTTTGGTGAATATCAACAAAAACCACCAATGGAAACTACCAAACCTAAATCAAAAAATGATCTTGTTTTAGGAGCGCTTAATCGAGGTTCAAAATCATTTGAAAGTATTCAAAAAAATACTGGATTAGATAGTCAAGATCTAGATGCTATTTTGGAAGATTTGGAGAAAAATGGATTGTTAAAAGTAATCCAAAAACAGGGTATGTTAGGTCCTAAAACTGAATTACTTCCAACTGATAAGGGATTCAAGGAATATTATTCCTAAATTAACTGTAATTCTTTCAATGAAAATCAGATTAACTGTTAATTAATGATTTTTTTTGAGTTGGTATGTGGTAAAAAATTCTAAATTTCTTCAATTAATTAAAAAATACACTTCTTTAAAAGTTAGATTTTATTTTATTTACAAAAATAAACATTATTTTATTAATAATGGACATTTCAAGTCTGGATTCTCATCTAAAATTACAATAACTAAAAACCGAGACAACATAATGTCTGGTTTTTCTAAAATGGGATTTCTTTTTGATGAGATAATTCGAATGCGTATAGTAGGATACTCTGATAAAAAAAATAATGACGAACTTTTGTATACTTTGAATTTAATTCCATTAAATCGAAAAATTAGAGCTCTTTTGGATTGGAAAGTTTTTTCCCCTGAATACACCCGAGAGATGTCTAGGCTATTTGAAGTTAGGAATGCTCTAAACCATGCTGTATCTATTGATAATGTACATTATACTCCGAACAAAGAGGTTTCATTATCTTCTCAAACAGGTTTTAAGAAATTTAAGCTAGATTTTGAAAGATCTTGGAAGAAATTATTACAAGTATATGCAGAAGAACAAAAACCCGTTTATTTACAATTAGAGAAACTCTTGACACAATAAATTTTAGATATGGTATGTGTGCCGGGGGCGAGTTTTGAACTCGCGACCTCCAGATTATGAGTATTGCCTTAGTTGGAGAACCGTTAGAGTTTACCAATTGAACTGGCACTCTAACCAGGCTGAGCTACCCCGGCATAATATATGATCAAAAATTTGGGAAATTAAATGATTCTAATTTTATTTTAAATCATTCCAGGATACATTTTCATTTTTGACCCAAAGGAATTTCTTTTGTAGTGCAGAAGTATACAATTTTTCCCATTCTACACCTACTTCATCCGTCCATGCTTTGAAAACACGGGGATCTATGTAATTTCTCAAAGATGTTCCTATGTTGTAATCTTTGGTTTTTTCAGATAGATCAATTTGCAATCCTAGTTTTTCTATTCTTTCTTTGTGTTTGATTTTTTGTTTTTTAATTTGTTCATTTAATGTTTTGATTCTTTTGACTTTACTTTCATTTTGAGCATCTGTTTTAGGTTTACTTACTTCTACTTTTTTAAGATCTTCTTGGATTTTTTTCCAGATTTCCTCTTTTTCTATCTTTTTCAAAGAATCTCGTTTCTTTTGTAATGACTCTTCAAATGTTTTAGGAATTGTTCTCTTGTGATTACACATCATGGCAGCTTCTAGATTTGCCAATTTTGCATGGTATATCTTCTCAGTTGCACTCTTTCCTTTAATATCGTCATGTTCTACAAGATATTTTTTCACTACTGCTGTTGCAAGATATGTTCTGAACACTTTTGCTGTTAGTCCCTTTACAATACTGGAATAATATTGATTGACATGTCTTGAAGTAATATTGTCGAAAATCTCATCTTTTGGATTTTTCTTTTCTATCAATTTTTTGAGATTTTCATGAAATTGTTTATCATGACCTTCTGCAACAACTGTCTCTTGCCATCTAACACTGTCTTTACCTAGAAAATCAAATTCTATTGAATTTGAAGTAATTTTGATATGTTCTTTTCTTAAAGTTGTAGCTCCTACAGTATCTGCTTCATCTGGATCTTTTTCGTCCCCTACCCTCATGGCAGTTCTATAAATCAAATAACAAGCAGTAGCAATTCTACTCTCATTAGGATTTTTACTTTTCATATCTTTAACAATTCTATCTTTTATCTTGTCAATTTCTTTTGCAAGCTTTACTGCTTTTTCATATTTTTCTTTGTCTCTATCCTGTTTTAATCCTGCACTATCTGCAAGCCAAACATACTTTCTTTTTTGTGTTAGAAAATCCATCCAACTTGCTAACCACATTGAATCCTTATCGTGAATTATTTTCCCCCATTTCCCTTCAGGCACTTTGGCTTCTTTTCCAAGATTTAGTGTAACATCTTTTGCAGTAACTGGTGGCTTCCATTTACCTCTGATTGGATGTTCTCCTCTCCCAATGAATATTCCTGGTGGTTCTGCCATGTAATTTCCAACTTCAACTTTTTCTCCATCCATGATGGCAATTCCAAATTTCTCTTTTAGTTTTTCTCTTAATTCTTTTCTTTTTACAGCAAGAGATTTCTTTTCTTCCTTACTCATCATTTCTTTAAGGTCTTTTTCTTTGTCAACTATTTTGAAAGCGTTTGAAAAATCAATATCATTATATGATATTTTTTTAAATTCTGAATCTAGAGTTTCAGCAAAATCTGCTGTAAAATTTTTTTGAAAAACTTTATCTTGAGCATATGGCGTATCTTTCTTTTTAGCCCATTGATACACCATCTCTTCTTGGTTTAGATCAAGATTTACAATATCTCCTTTGATCTTTATCTTAATTCCTTGGGCCTCATATCTCGGAGGAAACAAGATTCCATTATGTTGTAGAGTTTTCCATTTCATATCATTTCATGTTATAATTGTGGACTTTGATGAAATTCTATTCCATCTGTATATCAATTTAGCGTAGTACGATGTCAGCTAGGAAATAGCTCTTTACTCATGTATTTCTCAAATTCTAGGTCTGTTTTCATCTTTTTTGCCTCCAAAAACATGGTTGCATCAGTACCTACTACATACCGTGGCAACATCTCATCGTCATGAATTGCCTTCATTATTACATCTGCAACTTGAGAAGGTGGTGTTCCTAATTCTGCCATCATCTTTAATCCTGAAAGTATATGATCTGTTAGATTCTTGTATTTTGTGTCTGTCTTTGATTCTGGAATTTTCATTGAATTAAAAAAGTTAGTTTTGATAACTCCTGGTTCAATCATTGTGGTTTTAATTCCAAACTGACCAAGTTCATATCTTAAACATTCACCTAGTCCTTCCAATGCAAATTTTGAACTGATATAAGCTGGAGATGCTGGTAGTCCAATTCGTCCTACAACTGAACTAATATTGATAATATTTCCTGAATTCTGTTTTCTCATAATTGGGGCAACTTCTTGAATGATTCTGACAATGCTGAAAAAATTTGTCTCAAATTGTTTTCTAAAATCATCCACTGTTAGATCTTCTGTACATCCAAACTGCCCATATCCTGCATTGTTAACTAACACATCTAATCTTCCACAATCTCCGACAATTTTTTTAATTGCAGAAATGATTGATTCTTCTTTATCTACATCTAATTCAATAACTTTAATTGAAAGATTTTCTTTTTTTGCAGCATGTTCTAATTCTATTGCTTTTTCAAGATTTCTCATACTGGCAAATGTGTGGTATCCGTCTCTAGCTAATGCTAACACTGTCTCTAATCCAATTCCAGATGAACTACCTGTTACAAGAGCAACTTTTTCCATATTGATTCTAAATTCTAGTTATATTTATCCCATTTTGATTAATCATACTAGGGGCTTGTCTCCTTCAATAGGATCTATCAATTCTGTTTTCTCACCTGAATTAATTCTCTCCAAAATTTCTAATGCTGAATATTTATGCAAATATTCATTATTATTGCCACATCTGTATGAGAATGTGCATCTTGGGCATCCTGATTCATTTTTGCAAAGACACTCCTTTATGATAAACATACTTCGTTCAAGTGCTTTTTCAAATCTATCATAGAGGGCTTTGCTTGCACCGCTGCCTCCAATAGCCCCGTCATAGATGAAAATCAAGCCTGATGTGCCTAATGAGATGCCTCCCAAATCTTGAGATACTCCTCCTGTTATCATATTGCTTCCCTCAATTACTACATGTTCTGTTGCATGATACCCACTGGCTTCAACATATTCTTGATTTTCAGACTCCTCCATTATTTTGAGAGGGCGTGGTGCATGAAATACAATTCCTTTAGTAACAAAATCATATTCTAATGGATTGTCTAATTGGACTTTTTCCCCCTGTGTAATTTCTTGTCCTAATTCAATATTGACATAACCATATACTTTTTTCTCAATATGTAATTTACAAAATGCCACTTCTACACCATTTACATTTCTTTTTTCAAAGACTGTTTCAATAGTTGGCCATTCTTCTGTTAATGACTTTGTATAGTACGGGTAATCTCTTGGAATTCTTTCTAATTTTGCATAGTTTTTTTCTGGATAATCAAACTCTTTTACCTTGTAACGCATCCCAGCTAAAAAATAGATTGCATCTTTGTGTAATTCTTCTAATGCAATTGGCAGTACTCTATCTCCAACTTTTTTTCCATCCAAGAAAATATCTATTGATTTTCCAATTCCTCTTATGCTGTATTCATTTAACAAGGAATTGATTTTATCAAAATTTGGAATGATTCTATTATTGAATTCTTTGAGATTTTCTTTGATTATATGATGTTCAATAATTTCTTGATGCTCTTTTAATTCATGTTTTGATATTGGCCTGTCGCATGCCATGGCCAACACTTGAAATTCTTCTACAAATGGATTTTTGGGATCGATGTATGTTTTTTCAATATCTTCAAAATAATCGTCAGGGTGGTTTTTGTAATATTGCGATATAGGATCATTCCCTAATGCCAAAAATGCATATCCTCGCTGACCTTTTCTGGCAGCTCTGCCTATTCTTTGAATTAGTCTATTCACTGGAATCGTTGATGATATTACACAGTCAACATTACCTACATCTATGCCTAATTCAAGCGTAGGAGTGCACGAAATTGCTTGCAATTTGTCTTCTTTGAATTGTCTCTCAACTGATGTTCTATAATTTGCCATTAATCCTGCTCTGTGAACCTTGATGTTGACTTTTTGTTTTTTTGCCTGTATTGCTAAAAGTTCTGAATTCAAATGCGAATTATTAAAAACTATTGTCTTGTGGTTTTTTTCAGTTAGTTTCCTTGTCAACTCTACCATTAGAGCTCTCTGTGTTCGAAGTGATGGAAAAAGCATTACAAAATCGGTTTTTCCTTTTTTGCCAGAGCCTTGAATTTTTTGCATCTTTTCTCCAAATAGTTTTTCACAGAATTCTTTTGCGTCATCAAGAGTAGCTGATGCTGCTACAAATTGTAACTTGTTGGTACAAATTCTCTTGAGTCTTTTTATGATATAATGAACATTTGATCCAAAAATTCCAGAATAGACGTGGACCTCATCTGTAATGAGAATTCTAGTAGATGCTAATAATGACGAAAATTTTGTCTGATGCCACATATGATAATGAAGTACGTCAAAATTTGTAATTAGAATTTCCGGAGGATGATCAATTATCTCTCTTCTCTCTTCTTGTTTTGTATCCCCATCAAAGACTTTAACTTGAATCCCAATTTTTTCTGCAAACTTTTGAATTTTTGGATATTGATCATGGGCAAGTGCTTTTGTAGGATACACAAAAATTGCAAAAACATTCCCCTCACTTGCATCTTTTTTTATTCTTTGAATAACTGGAATCAAAAATGCTTCTGTCTTTCCAGATGCAGTAGGTGCCTCAATGACAATATTTTCCCCAAATGTAATTTCTTTAATTGCCTCTTCTTGAAATTTGTAAAATTTCTCAATTTTTAATTCCTTGAGATGCTCAGTAATTGATTCATCAAGTCCCAATTCTTCTACTTTACAGCCCATTTCAGGCTCAGGATTACTCAAAACCTTGTATTGCGAAATATAGTCTTTTTTTGAAAACAGGATTTCTTCAGTAATTTCATCTGGCTTGTTTTTTCCAATCATTTCTTTGATTTCATTTTCTCCTCTGACAATCCCTTCGTCTTTTAGTCCTTCAGATAATCCTCCTTCAGTCACTAGTCCTTTATCAAACCTTGAAAGAAACTCTAGAAATACTTCATCAATATTTTTTGAAAATTCTAACAGATCCTCAATACCGCATTTTTCACAAGAAACATGCATTTTTTTGTTGAATGTTTTTTGAATTTCTATCTTTGATTTACATTTTGGACAAGAGAACTTCAAGATCTATTTGATAAGAAATGATTCATGATTTATTGTTTGATAGATGTGATGACCCACGACATTATTAAGCTAGAACAGAGTCTTGAATTTAAAAATGAAAAAAATAGAAATTAATAATATTTACAATCAAAATTGTATTGAAGGGATGAAATCGATCCCTAAAAATAAAATTGATCTTGTAATTACTGATCCACCATTTGCAATAAACTTCAAGGCAAAAAAAGCAAATTATAACAGAATTGCTTCTAGAGTATTATCTGGCTATAATGAAATAAAACCTGAGGATTATTACGATTTCACATTTGCTTGGATGAGCGAGGTATTTCGAATTTTGAAGGATTCTGGAAGTATGTATGTTTTTTCAGGATGGAATAATCTCAAAGATATTTTACGTGCATTAGACGATATTGGATTTATAACTATTAATCATGTAATTTGGAAATATCAGTTTGGAGTAGTTACTAAAAGGAAATTTGTCACATCCCACTATCATTGTCTTTATGTTTGCAAAGATGATAAGAAAAGAATTTTTTTTCCATTTACTAGGTTCAAAAAAGATGAAAAAACAAAAGATGGTCGAAGTCTTCATTATAGAGACAAGGAAGATGTCTGGGACATTAAAAGAGAATATTGGACAGGTGATGAAAAAACTCCAACCAAACTTCCTTCAGAAATTATTGAAAAGATATTAGAATATTCAAGTGAAAAAAATGATTTGATATTTGATCCATTCCTTGGTTCTGGTCAAGTTGCAGTAGTTAGCAAATCTCTTAAAAGAAAATTTCTTGGTTTTGAAATAGTTCCAGATTATTACAAATTTGCTAAAAAACGACTAGACACTGATACCTATAGAATTAAAAAATCAACATAGACTATTCCTTTTTTTCAGATTCATCTGTTGTTTTTTGACCAATTTTTGCTGCAATATTTTCTCTTAATTCAACATCTGTTTTGCCATCAATTTTTACTCCTGCTGATTTTGCAATCATCTCTAACTTTTCTCGTTCTGTTTCAACAGGTCCTGAAATTTTAGGTGTTTCTTCTGTAATTCCTTTCATTTGTTCTTGAATTTCATTTTTAGCTTTGTTGTATTCGTTAACTATTTTCCCCATTTTTCTCGCAACTCCTGGAAGCTTACCTGTTCCCAAAATCAAAACCAATGCAACAAAAATGATTATCATCCATTCACTTCCACCAATATTTAGTGAATAATCTACCATGATTTGTTATTCTTTAAATTGAAATTAAACGTAATGTTTAAAATTTACGCCTGAACAATTAAATTCTATCATTGAATTCTTTGTGGCTCTAGTTTTTTTCTGAAATTTATTGCAAATAATGTTACTCCAATCCCTATTATACAAAACACTAGATATGGTGATTCATTTCCAAATGATTGTGTAATTGGCCCACCAATAGTTGGTCCTATTGCCCATCCCATACCAAAAACTGTTTCATATGCTCCAATAATTTTCCCTGAAATTCCTTTTCGTGTCTTACTCAAAATTATCTCCAAAGTTAATGGGAAGAAAATACTAAATCCAAATCCCATCAGAACTAAAGCTATTCCAAAAGTGAATATTGAATCAGCAACAACTGATATGGCTAATCCTGCTGAGACAGCCATAGTTCCAGCAATCAAAGTTTGACTTGTTTTTCTTGCAAGCTTTCCTGCTAATGCCAAAGTTACAACTCGCGATATTCCAAAAATAAAATACAATAATAAAATGTCTGATGCAGACATCCCATTATCGTTAAGAAATGCTGGATAAATTGTTAGGATTATTCCAAAGGATGAAGTACAGAAAATCAACAACACTATCACTTCAGGAAATCTCTTCATTTCCTTTATTGATGAAAATGAAAATCGTTCATGATGTTTTTTTACACTTTTTCTTGAGGCTAAAAGTGCAAAAATTATTGCAAATGCGAGAATAAATGCTGCAATTTGGAACAAAATTCTGTATGTGATGTCTACTCCTTCCAGTAATGCAGAACCAAGTAATGGTCCTACCATGAATCCGCTAACGAAAAACATTGTAAACATTGAGATATTTTTTACTCTGTTTTTCTCAGAACTTTCATTTGAAATAATTGATTCACAAGGTGGCCAGAAAAATGCATGAGCCACACCTGTCATTATTCTAAATCCCATAATCTCTGGAACTGACTGTGCAATTGATAGAAGATAAATTGATGCAGAATTTATTGCAGCACCTACTGCAAGTAAATATCCATTGTTAATTCTATCAAGAAGAATTCCTACAAAAAGTGGAATAAACATGTACGGAATAAAATTCGTTAATCCAATTAATCCCAGTTCAGAATATGTTGCACCGATAACATTTTTTGCAAATATTGGTAGAATTGGTCCGTGCAACCCATATGATATCCCTATGATTAAACCAGTGATATTGACTAGTATCAGAACTCTATTCATTTGTAAGCTGCAACCATTATTGCCCCGCCCATAAGATCTTTCTCGAACTCTACTTTTGAGAATTTTTCTAGGATCAATTCCTCTAGTTTTTTATTTTTAGGCCATCTTTGGTAGGTACCATATAATGTACCGAATTTTAGTCCAAGCCTTCCTCCTGCTGCAAATGCCAGAATCGGTAGAATACATCTTAGATAAAATGAAACACCTACTCTGAAAATTATTTCATCTGGTTTTCCCAAATCTACTATTACAAATCTTCCATCTTTTTTCAATACTCTATGAATTTCAGATATTGCAATTCTCAAATTGATTGCATCTCTCAAAGAATAACCACACAATACTGCATCAAATTCTTCATCTTTGAATGGAATGTGCTCAAAAACACCATTTGCCATATCTGGTGATTTTTCAAAAAATGTACCTGTGTTTTTTAACATTGGTACAAGTGGATCATACAGTATAATTGAAATCTTCCCATCTGTTAGATTCATTGCAGTTTTTGACATATTTCCAAAACCTGAACCTGCATCTAGAATTTTATTTCCTGGGAATACTCTATTTGAGATTCCACGAACTCTGTGCTCCTTGTCTTTACCTAATGAAATGATTGAATTGACTTTGTCATAAATTGGAATAATCTCTCGAAGTACTTCCATTACTTCTCCCCAATAACTTCCTAAACCCATATCTATCGTATTAGTATATGCTAGTTTGAATATATTTCAAATCAAAGGTTCTATTATGCTGCAAACTTTGATGCGTTTTTAGAATAATTTTGTAAATCTGATTCTGAAACTTTTTCAAATACTTTGACTTTGGTTGTAATTTTTGCCATCTTTATGTTAATTACACCGTCTTTTGCTTCTGCTTTTAGATTAATTGATGCAATCGCCAATGCTGCTGCATCTTCCAAACTCAAATCATCTTTGTAATGTTTTTCTAAAAATGCATTTACATCATCAGCACCTGCACCAATTGCAACTGCTGAAAATTGGACATATGTTCCACTAGGATCTGTGACATAGATTGATTCTCCTTTTTGATCAATTCCTGCAATTATCATAGAAACACCATTTGGACGTACTCCGCCATATTGTGTAAATTGATGAGCTTGATCTGCTAGATGTTTTGCAACTGTTGCAACTTCAACAGATTCATCATATGTCATTCTATTTCCTTGTGAAAAATATCGTGCACCATCAACTTGAACACGTGCATCTGGAATGTATCCTGCTGCTGCAACTCCTATGTGATAATCTACTTGGAATATTTTTTGAGTAACATTCTTAGTTTGTAAAGTTCGAAGTTTTTCTTCAACTGCCATGATGATTCCTTCTTTACTGCTAATGCCGATAGCTAAAGTTCCTCTTTTTACTGTCTCAATGGCGTATTCAACTTGGTATATTCTACCATCTGGTGAATACATGGTAGGTGTCATATCATAACCACGTGATGCCATCATATCATCACAAGTCCATTCTAAGTCAATTTAAGGGTAATTGTCTTGTCTGAATATGGATAAGATATGGAAATAGGGTTTTAAACAAAATTGACTTAGTTAATTCAAGAAATATGGTTAATCAACTATTAGAATTCAAAGAAATCATTAGATCAAGACAAGTTTCAGGGCAAAGAAAAACCGACAAGCAAACTAGGAAACTCTTACTTTACTTATTCACAAGTACAAGAGGTGGATTTACACGATTACGAATTATCATTCATTTACTAGATCAATCATACAATACACATCAATTATCACAAAAACTTGAGATTGACTACAAGGCAGTTCAACATCATATGAAGGTCCTTGAGAAAAACAACATGGTTTCAAAAATTGGTGAAAAATATGGTGCAATATTTCATTTGTCAAATTTCCTTGAAATTAACATAGGTGCACTTGATGAGGCAATTGATAAATTAGATAGAAAAATAAATCATACCAAAATCTACATGTGATTTGATTTTTGAATTTACGATTTGAAATTTTGAATTAAAGTTAATATAACATGCACAGTTTAAAAAAACATATTGATCAAAAACGATCCTTTTCTAAATGCAACAAAACAAATTAATGATGCATGTGATATAATTGGTATCCAAGATAAAGGTGTTCGTGAATATTTGGCAATGCCAAATAAAGTTTTGAGAGTCAAAATTCCCGTAAAAATGGATAATGGTAAAATTAGAATTTTCACAGGTTTTAGAAGTCAACATAATAATGATAGAGGACCATACAAGGGAGGTATTCGTTACTTTAACCCCGAAGGTGGAGTTGAATATATGGAACGCGAAATAATGGCACTTTCTTCATGGATGACATGGAAATGTGCAATTGTTGATATTCCACTTGGAGGCGGTAAAGGTGGAATCTATGTTAATCCAAAAACTGAGAAACTTAGTGAAGGGGAATTAGAGAGACTCACTAGGGGATTTGCATTTAAAATTAATGAAATTATTGGTCCTGGAAAAGATATTCCTGCACCTGATGTTTACACAACAGGAAAAGAAATGACACAAATTATGGACACGTTTAACAAACTAAATGGTAACATCTCTACACCAGGTGTAATTACCGGCAAGCCAATCTCAATGGGAGGTTCACTTGCAAGAAATGTTGCAACTGGACTGGGTGTAGCATATTGTGTAAGAGAAGCTGCAAAAACATTGAAAATTAATCTAAAAACTGCCAAAGTTGTGTTACAAGGATTTGGAAATGCATCTACATTTACAGGTGAATATTTGGAGAAGATGGGAGCAAAAATAATTGGTGCAAGTGATTCTAAAGGCTCTATCTTAATTGAAAAAGGAGTAAAAGTTAGTCAACTTATTGCTCATAAAGAAAAAACTGGTTCTGTAGTTGGATATCCTGGAAGTAAAAAAGTCTCAACTGAAGAATTACTTACTGCTAAATGTGATGTTCTAGTCCCAGGGGCATTAGAGAATCAAATAGATGCAAAAATTGCAAAGAATCTCAAATGCAAAATTATTGCAGAAGCTGCAAACGGTCCAACATTACCTGAAGCAGATCCAATTATTTATCAAAAGAAAATTTTACTAATTCCTGATATCTTGGCAAACTCTGGTGGGGTTTGTATCTCATATTTAGAATGGGTACAAAACAACATGGGATATTATTGGACTTTTGATGAGGTTGCAAATAAAATGGAAGCAAACATCACTAAAGGATTTAAAGATGCATATGCACTCTCTAAAAAACATAAAACTGACATGAGAAAAGCAACCATGGTTTTAGCAGTAGAACGAGTTCTAGAGGCATTTAATCAAAAAGGCATCTGGCCATAATCTTAGGTTAGATAAGATTCGTAACTCACTAATTGTTCGATGAACTTTATTTTTCCTTTAGTAATAATGCGTAATTTTCTTTTGAAAGAAAGATCTACTTTTGTTCTTCTTTGTAATAGTTGGATTGTTTTTCCAGTTAACGTTCTACCTTTTTTGTCTCTATCAAAAAGAATGACTAATCTTTCATATTTTGCAACAGAATCTGCAAAATTAATCATGCCAGTAAATCTATGAAATTCTAAAACTTTCCCACTATAGCCAAGTTTCCTTAAAGCATTAGAATCTCGTTTTCCTTCAACTATCACAATACTGTTTTCTAAAGTGTTTAATTGGAAAATAAAATCTTTCAATTCTAGAATTTCTTCTTCAGACACTAACACACTATGTGATTCATTTTGACATATTAAAACAGAGCATATTTTTACTTCTAAATAATTTGTTGAGTAAGATGAAAACTGAATTAGAAATTGCTGAATATAGAAAAGAGATTGAAGAAAGACTAGTAAAAGCTGAATCCATGGATGCCATGAAATACTACCAAGGAGTACTCAGAAGTCTTGAGTGGATAGTTACAGGACTAGACGTTTAGAAAAATGTCAGATGTACTACTCGTACAAAACACAAGAATAGAAGGTTCAGGATATTTAGGTGAACTTTTACAAAAGGATGGATTTGAAATCACATCCGTAAATGCAAAACATGAAAAGTTACCTGACAAAGATTTTTCTCTAGTTGTGATTTTAGGTGCACCTGAAAGTGCAAACGATGATTTAGATTATCTAAAGGCAGAACAACATTTGATCAAAAATTCTGTGGAAAAAAATATCCCTGTACTTGGTATTTGTTTGGGTTCGCAATTAATTGCTAAGACCTTTGGTGCCAAAGTGTATCGTGGACCAAAAAAAGAAATTGGCTTTTACCATGATTTGAAAATTAGTACCGAATCTTCGTTTTTTTCTGGTTTCAAAAATCCATTTACCGTCTTTCATTGGCATGGTGATACTTTTGATTTACCTGAAGGTTCTATACAATTAGCCTCATCTAAGCATTATTCTAATCAGGCATTTCAATACAAGAGTGCAATAGGTCTACAATTTCATTTGGAAGTAAATGAGGAGATGGTAAATCTGTGGCTTGACAATACTGAATCTCAACTAGAAAAAATACCTTACATCGATCCACAAAAAATTCGCTCAGATATTATTGAAAATATTTCAACTGTGAAATCAAATATGAATATTTTTTATAACAATTTTAAATTATCATTTGACCTTTGACCAAAGTTTAATATACTTAATTCTAATTTTATCGATCGAATGATGACTGTTAAGCAAATTTTTGAAGATACTATTAAAACAAATCACAAAGTTATCACTGAAGAATTATCAAAAAATATTCTCAAAACTTATGGCGTTAAAGTTCCACCTTATGCATTAGTAACATCTGCTGAAGAAGCAGCAAAACAAGCAAAGAAAATTGGTTTTCCACTAGTAATGAAAGTAGTTTCACCACAAATTTTACACAAGACTGATGTTGGTGGAGTTAAAGTTGGATTAGACAATGTAGCTGATGTCAAAAAAACATTTACTGACATGTATGGTCGTTTATCTAAGAAAAAGGGGGTTGATGTAAAAGGAATTCTTTTGGAGAAGATGGTTCCAAAAGGAGGAGTTGAACTAATAGTTGGTATACAAAATGATCCTCAATTTGGTCCAATGATTATGGCTGGATTAGGAGGCATAATGACTGAAATTTTCAAAGATGTTGCATTTAGAATGCTTCCAATTACAACATCTGATGCAAAATCAATGCTCAATGAACTAAAAGGCTCAAAACTCCTCAAAGGATTCCGTGGCAGTGCTCCAATTGACATAAACATGGTTGCAAATGCACTTGTACAAATTGGAAAGATGGGAGTAGATAATGCAGATTATGTTAACAGCATTGACTTTAATCCAGTAATTGTATATCCTAAATCTTATTTTGTAGTGGATGCAAAGATTATTCTAAATAATGAATTAAGAAAGAATTCAATTTCAAAAGAAAAACCAAACATCACTTCAATGGAGTCATTCTTTACTCCAAAGTCTGTTGCATTAATTGGTGCATCTGCAACCCCTGGAAAGATTGGTAATTCTGTATTAGATGCACTTGGAAAACAAGATTACAAAGGTAAAGTATATCCAATTAATCCTAAACAAACATCAATTCTTGGAATCAAATGTTATCCATCATTGGATGCAATAGAAGATACAATTGATCTGGTTGTTGTTTGTGTTGATCTTTCATTATGTGGACCAATTATGGAGACTTGTGCTAAGAAAGGAATTCATAATGTTGTAATCGTTTCTGGTGGCGGTAAAGAGCTTGGTGGTGACAGGGCTGCGATGGAAGCTAATGTAAAAGAATTATCTATAAAACACAAAATTCGTGTAATTGGTCCTAATTGTATTGGAATGTTTAATGCAGCAAATAGACTTGATTGTGCATTCCAAGGACAAGAAAGAATGGTACGTTCAAAATTAGGTCCTGTTGCATTTTTCTCACAAAGTGGAACAATGGGAATTAGTATGTTGGAAAGTGCTGATTTGTTTGGTTTATCAAAAATGATTAGTTTTGGAAATCGTTCTGATGTTGATGAAGCAGATATGATATGGTATGCTGCAAATGATCCTCAAACTAAAGTAATTGGATTATACGTTGAAGGATTCGGTGATGGTAGAAAATTCATCAATACTGCTAAACGTGTAATGAAAGAGGCAAAGAAACCTATCGTTATTTGGAAGAGTGGTAGAACTGCTGCAGGTGCAAAACAAGCTGCATCACATACAGGCTCACTTGGAGGCTCAAATGCAATGATTATGGGTGCATTCAAGCAAGCAGGAATTATTTCAGTTGACAGTTATCAAGAACTAGTTGGAGTCTTAAAGGCACTAGCATGGCAACCTCCTGCAAAAGGTAACCGTGTTGCTATGACTAGTAATGGTGCTGGTCCGATGATTGGCGGAATTGATCAATTAGAAAGATTAGGTCTCACAATAGGAAAACTCACTCCACAAACTACCAAAAAAATAAAGGATCATTTTCCACCTACCGTCCCTATTCATAACGGTAATCCGGCAGATGTGGGTGGTGGTGCAACTGCAGATGATTATAGATTTGTGATTCAACAATTTTTAGATGAAAATAATATTGATATTGCTATGCCGTGGTTTGTCTTCCAAGATGATCCACTTGAAGAAACAATTGTTGGTTATCTAGATGAACTTTCAAAGACAAAGAAGAAACCAATCCTCGCTGGAGGTAATGGTGGCCCATATACTGAAAAAATGATAAAATTGATTGAGGAACACAATGTTCCAGTTTATCAAGATCTTCGAACTTGGGTTGCAGCAGCATCTGCATTATCTCAATGGGGCAAAGTACTCGGAAAATAGAGAACATTTAATTCCTATATTGCTTCGTAAATTAACATGTCACTAGTTACCACATCTACTTCTGATGGCATTTGTACTGTTAAAATTAACAGACCTGACAAACTCAATGCTATGAATATTAATGTTGCAAAAGAACTAATCAAAACTTTTGAAGAATTAAACCATAATGATGATGTCAAAGTTATTATTTTGACTGGTGAAGGAGAAAAGGCATTTTCTGCTGGTGCAGATATTGAATACATGTCAAAAATCTCCGCAGATGAATCAGTTGAATATGCAAAGATAGGTCAGCTTGTTACAGCAACTGTTGAATTGGTTAGACAACCAACTATTGCAGCAATTAACGGTTTTGCTTTAGGTGGAGGTTGCGAACTTGCAATGTCATGTGATATTAGAATAGCAGCAGATACTGCTAGACTAGGTCAACCAGAAGTAACAATTGGTATCCCTCCAGGATGGGGTGGTACTCAACGATTGATGAGAATTGTGGGAATAGCAAAGGCAAAAGAACTTGTTTACACAGGTAAAATGATCAAAGCAGAAGAAGCAAAAGAAATTGGTCTTGTAAATCAAGTAGTTCCTCTTGCATCATTACAAGAAGAAGCTTTGAAAATGGCACAACAAATAGCTGGAAACTCTTCTATGGGTGTTCAGATGTCTAAAATTGCAATCAACAAGGGAAGAAACGCAGATCTTGATACTGGTCTTGCAATAGAACTTTTAGCTTGGAGAAATTGCTTTACTCATCCTGACAGAGAAGAACGTATGAAAGCATTTGTCAACAAGTCAAAGAAATAGCTATTTTTAATTTCCTTCTTATTTTATTATTTTTTAGAAACGTTAGAATTTCATTCACACTACTTTACGGTAACTACTCCAATTCTCCATGGATGAAATGAACAATAGTAGTTGTATACTCCTGCTTCCTCAAATGTAAATTCAAACCTGTCCCCTGTGTTCAACGGTGGACTATTGAACATATCCATGACTTTTCCAAATTCATCTTGACTTTGAATATTATGTGGAACAGAGTCAGTATTTACCCATGTGACTGATGTATTTGTTGTAATTTCCAAGTTCAATGGTAAGTAAAATCCACTACTTGAAATATCGAAATTTCCATTAGGAATAACTATTGTGCCCTTTATTATTTCTGAAACAACTTCTTCACTATCTAACACAATAATCCCCTCTTCGATCAAAAATTTGATTGCATTAAGAAATTCTGCCTCTGAAATATCTCCTTGACCATACCATAACGCATTATTTTTTACCCATTCTGGAACTGATTCTGCAATTGCTTCGTTGGCTGAAAATGAAACTAATAAGATTGAAAACACCATTGTTAGAATGGATATTTTTATTGATCTGTGGTTCATACTCAAAATACTTTTTAGAGGATTTATCCAATGAGTGTACATTGTCTTGCAGTGCAGTCTAATTCATTATATCTAATTTTGAACCTATTTTTTCATGCAAGAATTAGTTCAATCCGTAAAAGTTGTAGATGATGACAGAAAACAAGTTATTTTAGAAATCCTTGCTGATAAATATTGCAAATCAATCCTTCATAATACTTTAGAAAAACCAAAAGCTGCATTGGAAATATCTGGTGAAACGAAAATTCCTATCAGTACTGTCTATAGAAGATTACAGACTCTGTATGATGCAAAATTACTTGCTATTTCTGGCTCAATTAATCGAGATGGGAAAAAGTATTTTTTATACAAAAGTAGAGTAAAATCTATTTCTCTAAAATGTGATCTAGAGGTAACATCTGTTGAACTTGTGCCAAACATACGCATAAATTAACTATTGAGGATTTTTGTTTAATCTAAAAATGATGGAAAAAGATTTAGCTTCTACAAAACGACAAATTCATTCCTCAAAAAAGGAACCTACTCGTAGTATTACGTATAGACTTCCAGAAAAAATTGTTATTGAATTAGAAACCGAATCTACACAAAAAGGTATTTCACAAAATGTTCTAGTTAGACAAATACTAGAAAAATATGTTCAATGGGATAGATTTTCTAACAAAATTGGAATGATTCCAGTACCTAAGGGAATTCTTGAAGTATTAGGGGTGGAATTGGATGGACAAGATATTGATGAAATTATTACATTGATGTTTCCTATAATTAAGGATACTGTGTTGTTTATCAAAGGAGGATATGATTTGAAACGATGTGTTGAAACATTAGAAGATTATATGCGAGCATCAGGAATGAATTCTGATCATCGTGTAGAAGATGATATACACACATTTTTAATTCAACATGAGTTGGGATTAAAATGGTCTGTATTTACTGAACAATTACTAACACACATATTTCGTAGTTTCTTACCTGATAAAGAACTAAAATTTCAAACCACTGACACTACCGTAATTTTATCTGTCTCTCTAGGTTCTGATTTTAATGAACATGATTATCATAATTGAAATTCGATTAACCATTTGAAATACACATCTGTGTAAACTCTATACATGAATTCGTCTGATCCTATTCAACAAAAAACTTTGGTAAGAGACATTATGAGTAATTCTGTTGTATCTGTTGATTCATCAGTCACTGCAACTAATGCAGTAAAAATGATGGAAGATATTGGGGTGGGTGCTGTAATAGTTTTAGAAAATAATTTACCTGTTGGGATTGTAACTGGTAGAGATTTTGCAATAAAAATCGCTGCTCACTCTTATCCTATTGACACTCCTGTTAGAAGAATAATGTCTTCCCCACTAATTTCAATTGATTCAAATTCTGATTTATCGATAGCATCAGATTTGATGTCTACTCGAAATGTTAGAAAATTACCTGTTATTGATGATGACAAAGTGGTTGGAATTCTAACATCAAACGATCTAGCCAAACATTTTGTAGATCACTGAAAATTACAGTAAAACGGTTACTATTTCTTGAATTACTAGTGTGTTGCGTGGGAAAAGCTTATTATAATTTGAAACAGCATTATTCTTCATTATGGCAACTGAACAAATACAAAAGATGGTTACCGTTACTGCAAAAGCAGCTGAAAAAATCCATGAATTCATGAAAGAAGAAGCAGATTCTCCTGAATATCTTAGAGTATATGTTCAAGGTGGAGGTTGTTCTGGTCTATCTTATGGAATGGGCTTTGAAAAAGCACCAGAAGAAGATGATCTTGTTATGGAGGAAAATGGAGTCAAACTTTTAGTTGACAGCTACAGTGTTGACCATCTACAAGGTGCAAACGTAGACTATATTGAAAGCCTAATGGGTTCTGGATTCAAAATTAACAATCCAAATGTTACAAAATCCTGTTCATGTGGTTCCTCATTTAGCACAGAATAAACAGCATCATTTTTCATTTTTAGATTATTCTTAGCGAACGCTATAATTGACAAATTTTTTGAAAAATTTAATATTTCTATTATTTTTTGCGATACCCTCATATATCGCAGGTAGAAACTCAAATTATGCAAATAAAGGAGATGAATAGTTTATGGTTCAGCAAGGAATTGTCAAATATCACGTTAAGCTTTCCTATGAAGTCGATGGACTCGTTGAAAGAGCAGATATAATCGGAGCCATTTTTGGCCAAACAGAAGGACTGTTAGGCCCAGAAATGAATCTGAATGAGCTGCAACGAGTTTCTAAAGTAGGTCGTATTGAAGTTAATACAAAAGCTACTTCTAACACTACCACTGGTGATGCATTAATCCCAATGAGTACAGATATTGATACTTGTGCATTAATTGCTGCCGGAATTGAAAGTATCGATAAAGTAGGTCCATTTGATTGTAAATTCAGATTAGAAACTATTGATGATGTACGAGCTGCAAAGAAAGATGATATTGTAAGACGTGCAAAAGAAATCAAGCAAAAATGGGCAACTAAAACTGTTAGTGAAGGTGAATCTATGTTAAATGATGTTCATCGAGGTGATACTGGTAAACTATCAACATATGGACCATCAAAATTAACATGTAGTTCAGGCGTTTTTGACTCTACTTGGATAATCCTAGTTGAAGGAAGAGCTGATGTAATTAATCTTCTAAGAGCAGGATATGACAATGTACTTGCAATTGAAGGTGCAAAAATTGATGAATCAATTAAAGAATTATGTAGTAAAAAAAACACTGTTGTTGCATTCATTGATGGTGATAGAGCAGGAGGATTCATTCTCAAAGAACTCAAATCTGTTGTTACTTTAGATTATGAACTTCAAGCAGACCCTGGTGTTGAAGTTGAAGAATTAACTCCACAAAGAATTGATGAGATTCTCAGACCTATTGCTAATGAGATTAGAGATGGAAAACCTGCACCTGTGCTAAAAAGTGAAGATGATAAATCTGTTTCACAAATGGCAGCAAAAATATTCCCAAATCTAAATGAAACCCTTGAAGCAGTTGGATTAGACAGTGATCAAAAGGAAGTTTTCAAAGTTCCAATTAGTGAAGTTGTAAGCAAACTATCCTCACAATCTGGAATTAAATATCTTCTATTAGATGGTATTATCACTAAGAGACTTTTAGAAAGTGCCAAAAACGCTGGTGTTGAATGTGTAATAGGACACAGAGTTGTAAAATTATCTAACTCTGATGGAATGACACTAAAAACTTTCGCTGATTTGGGTATATCTTAGAATAGATGGCTGAATTAAAAATCCAACATCTCTTAACCCTCTCATATCTACTTTCAAAAGGTGCAAAATACAACTATGTTTCTATTACAACCTCTTCATTAGGAAAAAGTATCCAAAAATCACAGCAGGCAGCATCAAAACATCTTCTTGAATTAGAACAAAATCAATTCATTGAGAGAATAATGAGTGGACGAAATATTTCAGTTAAAATTACTTCAAAAGGATATTCTGAAATGGTAAAACTTTCAGCCATATTACAAAAAAGTCTTGATTCTTCACCTTCACATGTTGAACTAAAAGGTACATTGGTTTCTGGAATGGGTGAAGGTGCATACTATATGGGATTAAAGGGGTACACAAAACAATTCCAATCTAAAATTGGGTATGTTCCATATCCTGGCACTCTTAATGTTAGACTGGACCAAAAAATTCATCAAGAAGCAATTAAACAATTTGAAACTCTCAATGGTGTAAAAATAAAGAGTTTTTCAGATGGAAAGAGAACTTATGGGTGGGTAAAATGTTTCACTGCAAAACTTAACAATTCTATTAATTGTGAGTTAATCATACTTGAGCGTACCCATCATGATGATTCTATAATAGAATTAATTTCAAAATCTTGTTTAAGAAAAACTGCAAAATTAAAAGACGGTTCTAAAGTTTCAATTAATATTCCAATAAATTCCTAAATTCCATGAATAGATTCACCATACTCTTCTTGAATTTTAGCGCTAGAACTTTCAGGAATTGGAGATTGTAATCTTGCCACCTTTGCATCAAGTTCTATTTTTTTACATCCTTCGGTGATAAATTTTTCTTGATGAATTTGATCATAGCCTAATGCAATTATTTGTGGTTTTACACGATTTACAGTTTTGAATATGTCATCTTCTTGTCCAATCAAACAAAGGTCTACCATTGATAATGAATTAACCAACTCTTGTCTTTGTTCTTGTGCGTGAAGTGGTCTTCTTTTCTTCATTTTTATTGCTGTATTGTCAGTTGCAACTACCACAACTAAAACATCACCTAATTCTTTTGCCGCATTTAATGTGTGAATATGTCCTGGATGAATAATATCAAAAACTCCTCCTGCTAATACCACACATAATGAATTTTTTCCAATTTTAGTAAGGGTTTTTCTATCTTCATTAACGAATTGATTTTTAATCAAATCATTAATTTTTGAATTAATAATGTCTTCAGAAAGCATACTTTTTTTCTTGATAATTTCAAATGGGTCTTTTCCTTGAATTTGACATACATACATGTTTGAAAGTATGTTTTTTTCAATTTGTTCCAATGTTTTTTCTATTTTTGACCCTCTCTTTAATTCATCGTTAAAAATTACATTTTTGGATCAAGGCCTTTAGCTAATCTTAATGCATCCACAAGACCATCTGCATAACCTATACTCAATATTGCTACTTCGTCTTGACCATCTTCAAGAAATTTTTCTGCATCTTTAACATACAGCTCTGCATTTTCTAAAATTACTTGAAATTCTTTTTGACCTTTGTATAGTGGTTCTACCTCTTCTAGTGCTTCTCTAACCATTGGAACATATTTTTTCATCATTTGTATGGATATTTTTTTTGTTTTTTCGGTATTATCAAAGGGTTCATCAATACATTGACCCAATATCTTCAAGGCATCTGATTCAGTAAAGTGAAATTTACCTGGAATAATTATTGTATGTGGTGGCTTGCCAAAATCTATTTTCTCTAAACTAGATATTTTACCTGAAATGATGCTTTGATCTTTGAATCCAACCCTTGATGCAACAATTACATATGTTGATGAGCTAATGACATTTCTTATTTGACCTTTTTCAGTTTCTAAAAGTCCATGAAATGCATCTTTAGGATCTAAGAAAAAATCTTTGTCTTGATTATATTCTAAGAGAAGTATAGTATGATTTCCTTCAATGATATTTTTGTATACTACATAATATGGGGTTGTTAATGATTTCATTTCACTCATTATTGTTGCAATTCTTCCTATTTTGTAAAAATGCAAGCCACATTCTCCTATCATTGAAGTAAGTGATGAAGATGCATGAATGGAATGTGTTTTAATTTTATCTTCAATTGCTCTTGTTCTTAATTCAATGTGGGTAGTAGCGATATATGGATCTCCATATGCTAATAATACAACATTCTTTTTCTTTGCATTTTTTAAAATCTCATTACCATCTTCAACAAGCCATCTTTTTGCAAGTTTGAACTCACCTTTTGTTGCTTTTTTGATTTTTGTTAAATCTGATTTTCCTATTGGACTGGTGAATTGTTCCAAATATACAATATCTGCTTTTGATAAAATATCTAATGCTTCAATGGGAATTGATTTGAATCCCGAAATACCTAAACCGACAAACCACAGCATTACTAAATATTTTTGTCATGAAGTCTTTTTAAATGCTGTAGCGTTTTTTTGAGAATCTCTATGCCTCTAAGATATTCATCTATGGAAACTTTCTCATCAATTGTGTGAGCTTCGTGTGGATCTCCAGGGCCATAAGTTACAACTGGAATTTTCCATTGATTTCCTAGAACATTCATGTCTCCTGTACCGGTTTTTCTAATCAAAGTAGGTCTTGAATTCTCTGCTTCCATAATTCCTAGAGTAAAAGCTCTTACTAGTACTGAATCATGAGGAGCTTCAAATGGTTCAGTTTCATCTAAAATTGAATAAAATGCCTCCACTTTTCTTTCTTGCGAAATTTCCTTCACAAGTGTTGCAATTTTTTGTTCAATTGTTTTACAATTCATATCCACAGGAATTCTGATATCAAATGTTGTCTCACATTCTTTTGGAGTAACGTTGTGACTGGTCCCTCCTTTTACTTCAGTCATGGTAGCAGTCAATAACATCCCTTTTGATTTACCTTCTTGATTTGCTTCTAGCTTTTCTTTTAGTTCCCTTGCAAAAATCATAGATTCTAAAATTGCATTCTTTGATAACCATGGTGCACTTGCATGAGAACTATCTTCAACACTAATTTTGAGATTTATTGCCAACCTTCCTTTGTATGCAATGGTAACTTGTTTAATTCCACTTGGTTCTCCAAAAATAGCGTAATCAATATCAATTTTTTTCTTAACTAAATTTTTAATTCCTGTTGCATTTCCTTCTTCATCAACTGCTCCTACAAAAAATACAGTTCCATTATTATTTTGAATTGACGCTGCTGCAAATAACATTGCCATTAATGGTGCTTTTGCATCTGATGCTCCTCTACCATAAAGTGAATCTCCTTCTTTTCTAACTTTGACTTTACCTGGTACTACATCCATATGTCCACATAACATAATTCTTGGAGCGCCAGAACCTTTCTTAGCTATTACATTGCCAACTTCATCAATTTGAATATCTTCAAATCCTAAATCATCACATTTATCAGCTAAAAATTCAGCCATTGGTTTTTCACTTAGAGATGGTGTGTACAGTCTGAGTGATTTCTCTAGCATCTTTACTGCATATCTTGATGTTACTGTAAAGTGAGGGTCCAATTCTTACTTTTTTATCCCAAGTGCATAATCTAGCATTAAAGAAGGAATATCTACTTCACATACTCTTACTGTATTTTTGTATTCAGTTGTATTGTTTACTTCATGTACCACTAGTCCTTTTTCATCACTTTCCATCAAATCTACACCTACGATATCTCCTTCAACTGCGTGTTTTGCCTTTATGCACATTTCTTCCATTTCTTGCGTGACTTTGCATGGTTCAGCTACGCCTCCCAGTGCCATGTTTGTTTTCCAATGTTTAGAAATTCTGTAAATTGCTGCAACTATTTTATCCCCTACCATGATTGCTCTAATGTCTCTTGGTGGTCTTTGCACAAATTCTTCCAAATAATGAACTTGATAAATTGGATACATGTTTTCCCTACTTTCAATAATTCCTTCAGCTGCATCTCTGTCATTTAGTTTTGAGATTAACCTTCCCCAACTACCAACTGTTGGTTTAATCACTCTTGGATACCCTTGTAAATCCAGTGTATCTAATGCTGCATCTTTTGAAAAAGCTACGGTTGCATCTGGTGTTGGAACTCCAAATTTTTTTAATAACATATGTGTAAATAATTTATTTCCGGCATAGACTCCTGTGTTAAGACAATTAATTACTTTAACACCTAATCCTTCAAGAGCTGCAGTTGAATGCAAATTTCGATAGTAACTTACACATCTTTGTATAACTACTCCATAATCTTCTGGTTTTTTTTCTAAATTAATTGCTAATTTCTTACAATCAACCATCTGGATGTCGATGTTCTTTTTTTTACCAGCTTCTAGTAGAGCTTTTTCTTCCCAACGGATGGAATCATAAAGAATTGTAACATCGGTCACTCTCCCCAATCCTCGCCAACTGTTTGGGCTGGCTTTAGATCGAAACCGTTTAAACCTTTAGATAATTCAAAACTTGCACCACATTCTGGACATGTTACGATTTCTCCTTCAAGTGCATCACTTGGTATGGAAATATCTGCATCACATTCTTCACATTTTAACATGTTTTCTCTTCATTACTCCTCTTTATTTATCATTAATTATCTTTCTTTCAAGTCTATCTTCGAGAGGAATCTCTATGAGATCACCCATTCTCAAATTCTTTAATCCTGTAGCAACTGCTTTTGCACCTTCATCATTTTTTTCTAATCCTAAAAGAGACATCAAATATGCCGCACCTGTTTTTCCTGCCAATTCTCCGAAAACTATGCTTCTTCTATTTCCAACTGCTCTAGGAGGAATTGGCTCATAGGCTGCTGGATTTTTAAGAATTGCTGCAAGGTGTGTACCTGCTTTGTGTTTGTACGCTGATGAACCTACAATAGGTTTTGAATCATATGGTTTGATTGATGTATAATCTTCAATTAATTTCGATAAATCAAGTAACATATCTAATCTGAAATCATTTGGTGATTTGTAAAGATAAGTTAGTATTACTGCAACTTCTGCAAGAGGAGGAATTCCTGTTCTTTCGCCAATCCCGTCAATTGTAGTGTGAATTTGATCAACTCCTGCGTCGCATGCTGAAAATGCGTTTGCAACTGCTAGACCAATATCATTATGTACATGTGCATCCAATGGCACATTTACAACTTCTCTTACAGTTTTAACAAAATTATACATTCCAATTGGACGTAAAATTCCTACAGTATCTGGAAGACTAATTCTGTCAACTCCTGCTTCTTCAATGGCTTTACAAACTTTCAATAGAAATTCTGGTTCTGCTCTACTTCCATCCTCTACTGTAAATCTAATTTTAAGTCCGTGAGATTTTGCATATTCTACAGTACTAACTGCTCGTTCAAGTGCTTCTTCTCTTGATATTCGTAATTTATCTTTTAGATGAATGTCTGAAATTCCTAAATATGCTGCACACCATGTTGCATCACAATCCAATGAAATATCTATGTCTTCTTTGAGTGCACGTCCATGAGAAACAATATCTGCTTTTAATCCTTGTTTGATAATTGTTTTAGTTGCTTCTTTATGATCTTTTGATATTATTGGTGAAATTTCAATTTGATCAACGCCAAAATAATCTAACATCCATGCAATTTGGATTCTCTGTTTAATCGTAAATGAAACACCTGGATGTTGTTCTCCTTCTCTCAGTGTACTATCCAAAATTCTAATTTTCTTTGGATTTTTTTCATATGCGTTGTATATGTTAGCATAGTGATTCGGATCTTTCATTACTGATATCGTTAATATTAATTGACGATATAAACATATTCGTACTAAGTTCGTTGAAAAAAAGTAAAAATGATCCTAAATTAGTTTTGAAATTAATTTTTTTAAACGAAAGTCGTAATTATATAATTTTCTTTAAAATAATGACTGTGTTAGTATCTACTACTCCTGGAATTTTTCTTAGAGCATCAATTGTATTGTTGATTTCTGCAATGTTCGTTGCACTAATTATTGTTGTAATATCGTATTGACCTGTAATTTCATAAACTGTTTTCACTCCTTCTAGTTTTGAAAGTTTTAGTGATACCTTGGATGTATCAATTGCAGAATCTACTGAAACTAAAACAATTGCACTAGTTGAATTTTCTTCCCCTATTTCTACAGTAAATTTCTTGATTGTTCCACTATCTACTAGATTCTTTACGCGTCTCCTAACTGCTGATTCTGATAGTTTTAGTTTTTTACCAATATCTACAAATGATTCTCTAGAATCTTCTTTCAAATAACCAATAATTTTCTCATCTACTTTATCCTTGTACATTTCTTTTTTCTTCCTCTTCAGTTAGTACAGAATCTAGAGCATGTAAAACTTTTGTTACATCGTCTTCTGATATTACTAATGGAGGAAGAATCCTGAGGATGTTTCTTCCAGAATAGAGCATCAAGACTCTTTTTTTAATTAATTCCATCAAAATATCTTTAACTTCAAATTTCATTTCAATTCCTATCATGAGCCCCTTACCTCGAATCTCTCTAATCATTGAGTGCTTTTCTTTTAATTTTTCTAATCCTTCTCTGAATAGTTTCCCCATCTTTTCTGAATTTTCAATCAAACCATCTTCTGTGATTGCCTTAAGAGCTGCAATTCCTGCTGCACAAGCAATTGGGTTTCCTCCAAACGTTGATGAATGCTCCCCCTTACTCATTGATGCTAAAATATCTGGTCTTACAAGAGTTGCACCCATTGGTACACCGCCAGCAATTCCTTTTGCAAGACACAAAATGTCTGGCGCAGTATTCCAATGATCACAAGCCCATAATCGTCCAGTTCTACCTAGACCAGCTTGAATTTCATCAAAAATTAACACAATTCCTTTTTCATCACAAATTTTTCTAACTTCTTGCAAAAATCCTTCAGGTGCAACAATTATTCCACTTTCACCTTGTATTGGTTCTAAAATAACAAACGCGGTATCTTCATCAATTACAGAACGTAATGATTCAATGTCCCCATATGATGCAAAGGAAACTTTCTCTACTAGTGGTGCAAATGGATTTCGATATTTTGGATTAAACGTTAATGATAATGCTCCAAATGATTTCCCATGATATGATCCTTTCATTGCAACCATGCCTTTTTTACCTGTAAACTTTCTTGCAAATTTCATGGCAGCTTCAATTGCTTCAGCTCCACTGTTGTTTAGATGAACTTGTGTCAAACCTTTTGGTGCTAATCCAATTAACAATGTCAAAAATTCTTCTCTTGTTTTATTATACAATGAACTATGCACTGTAATGATTTTATCAATTTGTTCTCTTATTGCATCGTTGACTCTTTTATTTTTATGACCTACTAATGCTACTCCATATCCTCCCATACAATCAATGTATTCATTTCCATCTACATCCCATACATGAGACCCCTCGCCTTTTTCAATTGTAACTGGAAATCTCTGATAGAGGTTTCCCATAAATTGGTCTTCACTCATGTTCAATCACCGTACAATTATCATGTGCGATTGCTGCTGAAATTGGATTTTCTTTTTGTCCATTTGCAATCAATGCTTCTTTTACTCCCATATCTAATGCTTCAGTAGATGCCAAAATTTTCTTTTCCATTCCTGGACCTATTTTTGGTCTTATTTCTTTTGCTTCTGCCAATGTTAGTTTTGGAACAAGTTTGCCATCTATCAATAATCCATCAACATTTGTAATGAATATTACTTTATCACAGCCAACTTTACCTGCAACATATGCTGCAGCCCTGTCTCCATCAATGTTGAGAAATTCTGACTCTTCACTCATTGCAATAGGTGAAATAACTGGTGTTAGACCTTGTTCTAAGAGAGATTTGATAAACTTTGAATTTACTTCTCTTATCTTTCCTGTATATCCGCCATCAATTACTTGTTTTCTCCCTTTTTCATTTATTATTAGTAATTTCTTTTTTCTGTCAGCTTGGATTATTTTGGCATCTATTCCTGAAAGCCCAATTGCATTAATGCCATTTTTCTGAAGCATTTGGACAATTGCTTTGTTTATTCTACCCGACATTACCATGGTAAAAATCTCTGCAGTTTCTTTGTCAGTATATCTACTCTTGATACCACTTGGTGATGTTACAAATTTTGGTTCTTTTCCAAGCTGTTTACACACTTTGGTAACTTCTTTTCCACCACCGTGAACAATGATGACTCCTTCAGTTTCTGCTATTTTTTTAATATCTAAAATTGTTGATGGATGTAAATCATCTACTACACTTCCACCAATTTTAATTGTGATCATTTCTAAACTGGAGTTAATGGAGTGTATCTTAGTCCGTCCATTTCATCAAAACCACACATTATATTCATGTTTTGAATAGCAGAACCAGCTGCACCTTTCATCAAGTTATCTGATGCAGAAAGTGCAATCAATCTATTGTTATCTTCATCTATGTCAAATCCAATATCACAAAAGTTTGAACCTACCAAGAATTTTGGATCTGGGAATTTATACAATCCTTTTTTATCTCTAATTAACCTGATGAATTTTTCTTCGCCATATGCTTGACGATATATTTTCCACAGTTCTTTTTCATCAATATCTTTTTTCAAAAATGTATGATTTGTACATAAAATGCCTCTAACTATATCTACTGCATGTGGACTCATTGAAACACGAATTTTATGTCCTGCAATTTCACTGAGCTCTTGTTCAATTTCACCTGTATGTCTATGCTTTGCTGGTTTGTATGGTCTAATGACACCTGCTCTCATTGCATGAGCAGTTCCAGAACCAGAACCTGCACCTGATGAGCCTATTTTTGAATCAACAATGATGTGCTCTTCATCTATAATATTATTTTTAATTAATGGTGCTAGTGCAAGTATTGATGTTACAGCCATACATCCTGGACAAGAAACTAGTTGTGCATTTTTAATTTTCTCTCTATGTAATTCTGGTATTCCAAAAACTGATTTTTCTAAATAATCTGGATGTGGATGTTCCCAACCATACCATTTGTCATATGCCTCTTGATTATGTAATCTATAATCTGCACTCAAATCAATTACTTTGATTCCTCTATCGTACAGTGCTTTTACAATTTCAGTTGCAGTTCCATGAGGCACTGCTGTGAAAACTACATCACACTTGTCTGTTAATTTATCATAATCTAATTCTGAGAAAGTAAGATCTGTAAATCCTTTCAAACTTGGTTGGATTCTGTGGAGATATTCACCTACATGTTGTCTTGATGTGACCATTGCGATCTCTATATCTGGATGGTTTACTAAAAGACGAAGTGTCTCTCCTCCTACATATCCTGATGCTCCTACAACACCTACTTTCATGATATGATAACTTCTAAAGGAGTATAATTATTTTCTTACGTAGTTTATAGCAAATTCTATCATTTCTTTTGGTATGTTTCGTTGTGCAACTTTTACTAATCCTTTGAATTCGACTGTATTGTTAACTTCATGTACAACTAATCCTCTTTTGGCATCTTCCATCATATCTATTCCTAGAATTCCACCACCCATGGCCTTTGATGCTTTTGCTGCCATATCTTCAATTTCCTTTGTGATCTCACAAAGTTCTGGATCTGCCCCCAAAGCGATATTTGTTTTGAATCCTCCTGAAGATTTTCTATACATTGCTGCAATAGGCTCATCTCCCACTGTGATTACTCTAATGTCTCTTGGTGGTCTTTGAATTAATTCTTGTAAATAGTAAATTCTATCGTGAGGACTATCTGTAATGTCTCTAATTTCAAAAATTGCTTCCATGGTGTCTTTATCTTTAAGTGGCAATATTCCTCTTCCCCAACTTCCAATTACTGGTTTAATGACTAGTGGAAATCCTACTTTTTCTAAATTTTCTGCTGCACTTTCACTTGAAAATGAGAAATATGTTTTTGGTGTTGGTATGTTATTTTTTTTTAAAAGTAATGTCATGAACATTTTATTTCCACAAATATTTGCAACTTCAAATTTATTTAATACTGGAATATCCATAAATTCTAAACTTGCAGTAAAATGTAATCCTCTAAAATAACTCACACATCTTTCTAATACAATATCTCCAAAATCATAATCTTCTCTTTTACTATCTGTGTTGATTTGAGTAATTTTTGCATCTAACATCAATGCATCATGACCTAGTTCTATTGCTTCTTTTTGTAGCATCTTTTCTTCCGTTCTTAAGCGGTCAAAGACAATACAAACTTTTGACATTACTCTCCCCAGTCTTCGCCTACGGTTTCTGCTTGTTTAAGCTCGACATTTGATCCTTCTTTTTTTGCGATTTCAAAGTCAGCGCCACAATCAGGGCAGGAAATAATTTCTCCTACTGAGGCATCTTCTGGGATGTTTAGTATTGCGTCACATTCTGGGCAGTTCATGTTTTTGTAAATCTTTTCTTTTGTAATTTATTAGCTTCTGTTGTCTGCATTCCCCACAATTCCACAAATCCTTTAGCTAATCTTTGATCAAATGTAGATTCTACTCCATAAGTTGCAATATCGTGACTGTACAATGAATTAATGGACTTTCTTCCGACAACTCTGAGACTTCCTTTGTACAACTTTAGTTTCACAGTTCCTGATACTGGTTTTTGTGATGTTTCGATAAATCCATCTAGATCTGTTTTTAGTGGATCTTGCCAAAGTCCTGAATACACCAAATATGCCCATTCATCATCAATCATTGACTTGAACTTGTTTTCATGTTTAGTGTGCACCATTTTTTCTAAATCTGCATGAGCTTCAATTAGACAAGTTGCTGCTGGGGTTTCATACACTTCACGAGATTTAATCCCTACTACTCTATCTTCAATGTGATCCACTATTCCAACACCTGCGTCTCCTGCTTTTTTGTTAATGTATTCAATTAGTTTTATTGGTTCCATTATTTTACCGTCAACTTCTACTGGTATTCCTTCATTGAATTTAATTTCCAAGTATGTTGGTTTATCTGGCAAGTTTTTTGTTTTGACCCAAATGAATGCATCATCTGGTGGTTCGCTGTATGGATCCTCTAATACTCCTCCTTCTATTGCACGTCCCCACAAGTTTTGATCAATGCTGAATCTTTTTGCTACAGGATCAATTTCAATTCCATGTTTTTTTGCAAACTTTAGTTCTGTGTCTCTATCTAAATTTTTATCTCTAATTGGAGCAATGATTGGAAGATCAGAACCTGAACGAAATGTGATATCGAATCTCACTTGATCATTTCCTTTTCCGGAACATCCGTGAGCAAGTGATGTTGCTTTTTCTTTTTTTGCAATTTCTAAAACTTTTTCAGCAATTAATGGTCTAGCAAGTGCTGTTGCAAGACAATATTTTTTTTGATAAAGAGCATTTGCTTTAATTGATGGAAAAATGTAATCTTTGACGAATTCTTTTCTTGCGTCAATGTTATAGTGTTTTTTTACACCAAGTTTTTTTGCCTTTGCTGCAATTTTTTTCCAATCTTCTCCTTGTCCTACATCAACTGTAACTGTAATGACGTCCATATCGTGTTCATCTTGAAGATACTTTACAACGACTGAAGTATCTAGTCCGCCTGAAAATGCAAGAATTCCTTTTTGAGTCATAAAACATCTTTTCCGTCATATTTTGGAATTTATCTTTTGTGATGGGCGTAAATCAAATTATTTTTAAAAAATTTCTGACTAGCTTGAGCTAAAATTCGATGATTTTTTAACCGACAAATATAACGCTGTTTTATGAATACTCGATCGCTAATTTTTGCAAGTATTGTAGGAGTTATTCTGTTATCTGTATTGGTAGTATCTATGACTTTTAATGAAGAGTCAAATGAAAATAAAATCCGTATTGCATATTTCCCTAATATTGGACATGCAATTCCGATAGTAGGGATAGAGAACGGATTTTTTCAAAATAGTCTTGGAGATCAAGTGAAAATTGAAACTAGAGTTTTTGATAGTGGTCCACAAGCCATCGAATCTTTGTTTGCCAATTCAATTGATTTAGCATATGTAGGCCCTGGCCCTGCAATTAACGGATTTTTAAATTCTGAAAATCACAATGTAAAGATTCTTGCCGGTGCTGCCAGTGGTGGTGCTAGCTTTATTGTTCATCCTGATTCTGTAATAAATTCTGCATCCGATTTTGCTGGGAAAAAAATCGCTGCACCTCAAATTGGTAATACTCAGGATGTTTCCTTACGTCACTATCTATCAGAAAATGGATTACAAACAGCTGAAAAAGGTGGTTCTGTAATAGTTTACAATATATCTAATCATGATATTTACACATTATTTGTAAAGGGAGATATTGATGGTGCATGGATTCCAGAACCTTGGGCTACAATTTTAGTAACTGAATTAAATGGAAAACGATTATTCCATGAAGAAGAGCTTTGGCCAAATCAAGAATTTGCATCTGTTCTTTTGATTGGTAATATTGATTTTGTAGAAAAAAATCCTGAATTAATTATAAATTTATTAAAATCTCATCATGAAACTGCAACTTGGATTAATCAAAATCCTATTGAGACTAGAATTATTTTCAATAATTTTTTGAATTCTCATCTTGGTAAATCAATATCTGATGATATTGTAGATGTTGCTTTATCCAATATTGTAATCACTGCAGACCCTTTACCTAATTCAGTTTATTCATTTGCAGAAAAAGCAAATGCACTTGGGTATCTTGGAAGAAATGGATATGATTTGTCTGGTATTTTTTACTACTTTGATACAAATTCTATTGAGGGGAATAATACAACATGACCAAACTTGAAGCAAAAAATATTGTAAAATATTTTAGCCATGACTCTCACAAACTCAAGGCACTTGGTGGAATAAATCTTAAGGTTGAGGCTGGAGACTTTGTCTGTTTGGTTGGTCCTTCAGGCTGTGGAAAATCTACTTTTTTACGTATAGTTGCAGGCTTGGAAACACCTGATGAGGGTCAAATTCTCTTTGATGGTCGTAATGTAACTGAAACTGGACCTGAAAGAATTATGGTATTTCAAGAAGGTGCTCTATTCCCATGGCTTAAGGTTAAAGATAATGTAGAATTTGGATTAAAGATGGCAGGTATTCCAAAAGAAGAACGTGCAAAGATATCTCACAGATATTTGGATATGATGCAACTGACCAAATTTGCAGATTCGTATACTTATCAACTTTCAACAGGAATGAAACAGCGTGTAGCTATTGCTAGAGCTCTTGTAATGGATCCTGATGTGTTACTAATGGATGAACCATTTGCTGCCCTTGATGCACAAACTCGTGATTTACTATTAGTAGAAATGCAATTGATATGGGAGAAAACAAAAAAAACTATTTTATTTGTAACTCATAGTGTTTCAGAAGCTACAATACTTGGAACTAAAATAGTAATTTTTAGTAATCGACCATCAGTAATTAAAAAAGAATTTGACAATAATTTTTCAAGACCTAGAATAACTGAAGATGAATCACTATTGAAATTTCAACGAGATATTTTGGCTGAACTACGACCTGAGGTAAAGAAGAGTAAAGAGTAATAATTATGGCAAAGAATTACACACTTTATAGAATTGTATTTTACATTGGAATCATTATGGTCTGGCAAATAATTTCAATGTCTGGTATTTGGCCTGATAATATTTTCCCACCTCCATATGATGTGGCTGAAGATTTAGCATATGGTGCCGCAGATGGCAGTTTGTTTTATGGAATAGCTACTAGTATGTGGAGATTATCTATTGGACTTGCAATTGCAATTACTGGTGGAGTCATACTAGGAATTTTTATGGCAAGAATTGAAATAATCAATCAAACAGCTGGTTCTCTAGTTTTAGGATTACAATCAATCCCATCTATTGCTTGGGTTCCGTTAGCTATTCTTTGGTTTGGTTTAACTGATGGTGGAATAATTTTTGTTACTGTAATTGGAGCTATCTTTGCAGTTACCATTAACACATACACTGGTGTCAAAAATATTGATCCTCACTTTATAGAGGCTGCTCGAAATATGGGTGCAAAGGGAAGTCAATTGATCACTGCAGTTCTCATCCCTGCAGCATTCCCATACATGATTTCAGGCTTTAAACAAGGCTGGGCATTTGCTTGGAGAGGCGTTATTGGTGCAGAAATCCTATTTTCCTTTCTAGGATTGGGATTCTTGCTTAATGCTGGTCGTTCTCTTAATGATGTATCTCAGGTCATTGGCATAATGGTTGTGATAATGGGAATTGGATTGGTAATTGATGGTGTGATTTTCAAAAGACTTGAAAATAAAGTAATGTCTCGTTGGGGATTGGGATAATTTTATTCTGTTGAGAATTTAATTAGTTTAAATCTCTACAGTTTGATTCTTCTTTTCATCTTTTATCTTTAATGATACAACAAATGCGCATATGATAATTGCAATTGCAAAATACATGACTGCAACATAATCAAATGTAAATGCTATTGCCCCTGCAGCTATAGGACCAATCACTGTTGCAATGGATAATGTTGAGCTGAATATTCCAGTTGATGTTGAACGTGGATTATTTTCCATCAAGTGAAAGTTTCCACCTATAAATAAAAATGCCCACGTGGCTCCAACTAGTGCCATAAATGGCATTGTCATCCACCACTCTGTAACTACTGATAATCCTACAAAAACAAATGTTGTAAATCCAATTCCAATTTTAAATTTAGTTACATTGGATAGGTGAATTTTACTTGCCATCACATTCATTAAAATAAATGCAGTCAGTGTATTTGCTACATATATAATTGAAATGTGATATAGTTCTCCTCCTAATTTTTCTATAATCATTATTGGAAGAATAGTCCAGACTGCTGCGGCTCCAATATGTCTTAGTAATAATGATAAAAACAGAAATTTATTTTTTAAAATTACTTTTTTGGTAGTTCCTGGAGTTAATTCTTTTACTTGTTCAGGATTTGGTAGTTTTATTGTAAATAATAATCCTATGACAAATGATACTGCACTAATTAAGAAAATTAATTTAAGATCATTTGCAATTCCTGCAGCAGTAATGCCTGCAAGCCATCCTAATGCATGAAATGAAATTACTGTTACTGCTCTTTTTTTGTCAATATTTGCCTCATAGGTATATGCAATCATTGCAGGAATCATAATTCCACTTGCAACTCCTGCCAAAATTCTCACCAAGAAAAACATACCAAGATCATCTGCAAAATAATGTAATCCAAATGCAATGGCGCATCCTATGAAGCCAATTCTGATGAATTTGAGCCTAGTTCCTTTCTTATCTGAGTGTCTTCCAAAATAGATTTCAGATAAAATCTGAGCAAAGCTAAATGATGCCACTAGTAATCCAATTTCAAAAATAGATTCTGTTACACCTTTTGCAATGATGGGCATAAAAACAAAGATTATGGAGATTCCGGCATGTTGAAAAAAGGTAGCACTACGAACTAGATTGTTAACTGTTAACTTTTGCATAAATGTATAAAAAATCTACTTCCACCTAATTTCAACATACGTATCAATCCTACAATTTTTGGTTGTTTTTTCTGAAAAGAGTTAAACTGTGTCAACATATTTTGAAATTAGATTGACAGAAAAAGAACCATTTCTTGATGCAATGAAAAATCGAATACTATTGTTTGATGGTGCAATGGGAACTGAAATCCAAAGACATGACCCAAAGCCAGAAGACTTTCCAAATAATCAAGATGGTTTTAACGATGGTTTAGTAATCACACATCCTGAATGGATTAAACAAATTCATAGAAATTATTTAGATGTTGGTTCTGATTGCATTGAAACAAATTCTTTTGGTTCAAATAAAATCAAACTTGATGAATACGGTTTTGGAGATCAAACTATTGAATTTAATAAAAATATTGCCACACTTGCATCTGAAGTTTGTAAAGAGTATTCTGATAAACCACGATATGTAATTGGGTCTATGGGTCCAACTGGATATCTTCCAAGTTCTAATGATCCTGATCTTGGTCAAATACCATTAGATGAAATACGTGAAGCATTTGAGTTACAATCTGAAGGATTAATTCTTGGTGGTGTTGACGCATTACTAATTGAAACAAGTCAAGATATTCTAGAGGTAAAACTTGCCATTGAGGCGTGTCACAATGCGATAAAAAAGACTGGTAAAAAAGTCCCAATTATTGCAAATACTACATTGGATCAATACGGAAAAATGTTACTTGGCACAAATATTGAAGCTGCATACACAACTGTTTCTGATATGGGGATTGATGTTTTTGGATTAAATTGTTCTACAGGGCCTATTGAGATGAATCCTAGTGTTCAGTGGTTAGATGAGCAAGATGAACATAGCATATTGGTAGTTCCAAATGCAGGTATGCCTGAAAATAATGGAGGACAAGCAGTTTACAAAATGACTCCTGAACAAATGAGTAAAGCCTTGGGTGATTTTCTTAATGAATACAAAAAAGTTCGAATTATTGGTGGTTGTTGTGGAACCAATCCTGAACACATCAAGGCCTTGAGGAAAGTAATTGATGAAAAAGCCAACTCTATCGAGGGTTAAGTATTTACAAAAACAGATGTGATTCTATAACATTGACAGTTCCAAGAGTAAGTTCAGCACTAAAAGCAGTTGATCTAAAACAAGTTCCTGCTCCTTTGATTATCGGTGAGAGAATCAATACTCAGGGTTCTCGTAAAGCAAAGAAAATGGTTCTTGAAGATGATTATGATGGTTTAGTTAAATTGGGTAGAATACAAGTTGAGGATGGTGCACACTGTCTAGATGTTTGTGTTGCAACTACTGAACGTGCAGATGAATTAGAATTTATGATAAATTTAGTAAAACGATTAAGCTTAGAAATTGACGCTCCCCTTGTAATTGATTCTACAGATCCTGAAGTCATTGAAGCGGCTGTTACACAAATACCTGGAAGACCAATAATTAATTCAATAAATCTTGAAGGCGATGGGAGTCGATTTGAAAAACTTGCTCCTATTATGGCAAAGTATGGTTTACCCTCAATAGCTTTGTGTATTGGACCTGAGGGAATGGCAAAAACACCTCAACAAAAAGTTGACACTGCAGAATTACTTTATGAGACAGGGAAAAAATATGGATTAAAAATTGAACAGTTCATTTTTGATGTACTTACATTTACTTTGGCAACCGGAGAAGATGAATTTCTTGATGCAGGAAAAAACACTCTTGAAGGAATTAGACTAGTTAAAGAAAAATTTCCTAATTGTTACACTACTTTGGGTCTTAGTAACATCAGCTTTGGTCTTGCACCCTATGCTAGAAAAATTTTAAATTCAATATTTTTGTATCATGCTGTCAAAACAGGCCTTGATACTGCAATAGTTAATGCAAAAGAGATTGTTCCTTATGGTGAAATTGATGAGAAAGAAAAAAAACTTGCAGAAGATCTAATCTTCAATACACATCCAAATGCATTATCTGATTTAATTATTTATTTTGAGAATGTCCGAACTAAAAGTGGGACTGCTTCAAAGAAAGTTGATGTTGACCCTTCCTGGCCTGCAGGAAAACGTGCACACTTTAGAATTGTAAATAGACTCAAAGATGGAATTCAAAATGACGTTGTATCTGCAATTGCTGAGAAACTTGGGAAAAATGATATTGTCAAAAATACTGATGGAATTCTATCTATTGATTTACCAAAAGAAGTTACACATGATAGTGCCATTAGAACGCTCAATGAAGATTTACTTCCAGCAATGAAAGAGGTTGGTGACAAATTTGGATCTGGCGAACTGATCTTGCCATTTGTTCTAAAATCTGCAGAATGTATGAAGGCGTCAGTTGGCGAACTGGAGAAATATTTAGTCAAAGAAGAGGGAACCAGTAAGGGAGTGCTTGTTTTAGGTACTGTTTATGGCGATGTTCATGATATTGGCAAAAATCTTGTAAAGACAATTTTTCAAAATAATGGATACACTGTACATGATTTAGGAAAACAAGTCCCGTTACAAAAATTTCTTGAAAAAATTGATGAAACAAAACCTGATGCAATTGGATTATCTGCATTACTGGTGTCTACATCAAAACAAATGAAATTCTTTGTAGAACATGCTCGGAAAAACAATATGAATATTCCAATTCTTTGTGGTGGTGCTGCAATCAACACCAATTACATAAACAGAATAGCAAAAGAAGATGGAATTTACGAACCAGGGGTATTTTATTGCAATACTATGTTTGAGGGTCTCAAGACCATGGATGTTTTAGTTTCTGATAAAAAACCAAAACTATTAGCTGATTGGAAAGAAAAGTTAGAGAACTGGAAAGAAAAATCTATTACAACTATAGACCCTGACACACTTCCAAAAAGTAAGATTAAACCAGTTCAATCTCCTACTCCTAAAATAATTGGAGAACCAATTCGATTAAAATTAGATCAAATCAACATGTCTGAAGTTTGGAGTATGATTGATAAGAAATCATTATTCAAATTATCCTGGGGTTTGAGAGGAAAAGCAGGCGCTGAATCTGAAGAAGAACATGAACAATTGTTAACTGAATGGAAAATTAGGATAATTAGAGATAAACTCATTGAGCCTGAAATTGTTTATGGGTATTTCAAATGTCACAACAAGGACAGAAAATTATTAGTTGATAATCCTGCAGGTGATGATGTTGAATTAGAATTTCCACGTTCAACAAAACCTGATCATTTGTGTTTAACTGACTATTTTGGTGAAAATGATATTGTTGCATTTCAATCTGTAACTGTTGGCAATAAGGTAGCAGATATTATTGAGCAATGGAATAAAGAAGACAAATACACTGACGCATACTATCTTCATGGGTTGGCAGTTGAGATTGCAGAAGCATTAGCTGAATGGGTAAATCAAAGAATAAAATCTGAATTGAACTTGGAGAAAGGTGGTTTAAGGTATAGTTGGGGATTTCCTAGTTGTCCTGATGTAGCACAACATCATCTAGTATGGAAATTATTAAAACCTGAAAAATCTGGAATGGAATTAACTGAATCTGGACAAATTATTCCTGAACAATCAACTGCAGCAATAGTAATTCATCATCCAGAAGCAAAATATTTTGTACTTTGACATTATCCAAGATATAATAGATAAACTCTAAAATTTGATTTTAAATTAGTGATTTTTTATAAAAAATACCTTCATAAGTTAAAGTTACTTCTAGTATTCTTATGAACAAATCTGAAATAATTTCTGAAATTGAAAGTAGAGTGAGTAATTCAGAAAAAGCAGATTATGTTTTATGGACTGTTGGGATTACGGACACGCCAAAAATTCGAAAAGATCAACATGTTAATGAAGGTAAAAATGTTAAACATTGGAAGGATTGGTCTACAGTCAGTGAAAAAGAAGGAAGAGATATCGAAGAGCGTTTTCTAGACAAAGGTATGAAGGGTGATACTGGAAATGAGGGTTTAGTCAGATATGTTTACATCTTTTAATTTAGATTGTTTTTAAAAATACACTTGTGTCAAAAAAATGTGAAATTTTAGAACATTAACATACTCTAAGAATAATGATGTTAAAATAATCGATTTGTATTAGTATAGAGATTGATAATTTATGGTTAAAAAAAATAAAATAGCAGTTGCAAGAATTGATGCTTTAATTAGGAAATTAATCTAATTCAATTCAACGACATGCAAGCCTATATCTTGATTAAATGCACTCCTGGAAGAGAAAACAAAATAATTTCAGAATTTAGTGGATTGCAAGAAATAGTTGAAATTAATGGAATTTGGGGAGTGTATGATATTTTTCTAAAAGTTACAACTCTAGATCCTTTTGGCATAGATGCAATTGTTAAAAGACTACGAAATCATCCAGATATTACTTTTACAGAGACATATGATGTGTTGTATGGACAAGGTGGAACAATAGATCGTAAATAAAATTGAAATTTATGGTTAAATTTTAGGTTGAGAAAATTCATTGTGAATTTTTAATTGTTTTATGTTTTTCAAAATGAATAATTATCTAAATAAAGATAATTTTTCGGCTAGCTAGAAATCATCAAGATTTTACCCATTTGTAGCACAAAACAGATCATTGTGATCCATCTAAAATGATCATCTTCTCATTTCATGAAAAACAAATACCAACGCATGATGTCCGTCATGCG
>JAPFBP010000006.1 GCA_029250275.1 Candidatus Nitrosopumilus sp.
TATGTATGGTGTAATCTTTGTTTTTGGAGGTGAATGATATACCAGTACATTTGCAGAAAATGAGACATACGTGTTTTCTGGTCTTTGTGTATTTATTATCTCGACTTTACAAATGTAAAATGATTCCACTAAATCAAAATTCCAGGGAGATACATTACAACCATTCCTACAAACATGACTGATATTACAGATGCCGTTAACAGATTATTGTTACAATCTACTCTTATCATGTTCAATATGATGATAATTACTTGAAATATGGCACCCCTCCATGATTTCATCATCATTTACAATAATTGTAAATTCTCTCAGAGTAGTACCATCAGATAATTGTGAGACTCGTCCATAGTTGAAATCACGCAAATATTCCATTGGATCAAATTCTACAGTAGATGCAGTGTAAAGCGGATTTAATATATCGCCAGTTGTTTTAACTACTGCTCCACTGTGAGTGAGTAATGAATGTTTCAGATTCAGATTGAGTATCAGAAAAAGTTGTAAAAAATACTATCACTGAAAGTCCTATCAGAATTAAAATGGATAAAATCATAAGAGTAGAACGATGAATTTGCAAGATATTTAAAAAAAGTGAAAATATTTATTTAAATTTATCGTAAGCTAACTTTTTTAGCCTGATATAACTTTTTTGTGAAAGGCGAACAAATTTTAAAAAAATTAGGTTTAAAGTAAAGACAATCATCCTAAATCTGTGCAAAAATCAGGATTAATTATTGTAATTTTTGGATTGTTAATTGTTGCAGGATTAGCAGTATCAGTGGTTGAAAATCAAGTAACATTGGAGGGAATTAATCAAGGGAATGGTAAAGTCAGTTCGATTGAATCCTTAATCATTTCAGTTGATATTGATAAAGAAAAATCACCTGTTGGGGTTTTTGCAGTTCAAATAATGAAATTCCAAGAAAACGCAATATCTGCAAAAATATTAGATCGTTCAAATATTGAAATTATTTCTGAAAAAATAAATAAAGAATCCTTTGAAAAAGAATTTGATGTGTTTGAATCTGGAACTTATCAGTTAGTTATTGAAAGTTCTATAGATAATGAGATTTATGTGGCCGGTGCAATTGGACCACTTCCTGATGCAGACAAAAAATTTGTTCTATCAATAATTTCTTTTAGTGTTCTTATCGTAGGAATGATAGGAATTGTTACCATTGGAATAATAGTAATTAAAAATAGGAATAGATCAGTTTAGGTAACTATCCATTTTTTCTAATCCACTAATTGCTGCATCAAAATTATCACTATTTTCCATGATGCTTGCAAGCTTCTCAGAATTTGCAGTTAGAACATGTTTTCCATCATCAGAATGTTTTGAAATAAATCCATGTTCAATCAAATAGGATAATCTTTCAAGAACTTCAAATTCAGAAACAGATGATTGTTCTGCCAAAAATGAACATTCTTTCTCCCCATCCTCAAGTTCTGCTAAAATAGAAGAAGTGGTTGGATCAAACATAAATTCTATAATTTTTTCACGATCAAAAGTATCACTCATAATAAAATAGGAAAGTTTTGAAAGTTATAACTTTTTGAATATATTATTCAATAAGATAATTAAGAAAAAGATATCCCAAAAAACATGCAAAAGCTCTGTAGCAAGGACCCATCTGGGAAAGGAATACACTGTTTTTGTGTGGAGATTGATGCCCAAAGAGGAGTCAAAAAATGTTGCAAATGCAATCTATGGAATGTTCAAGGTAATGACTGGACAAGTGATGAGGACTTTAGATAATCAAATTCAAAAAAAAAGTAACAAAATTAGGCATGATCATAAAATCTCAATTATACCATATTTAAAAAATCGTCCAATTTGATGCCTAGCATGGTTTTTATCGGGGATTCTGTGAATTTTTGAATACTTGAGCGCACAAGAATACAGACACATTGTCAGAATTGTAGGAAACGATATTCGTGGAGAGAAGAAAATGGTTATCGGATTAACTCAGATCAAGGGTATTGGCTTTAACTTTGCAACAGCTATTCTAGATATTCTAAAAATAAAACCAAATTCTAACATAGGTAATCTTACAGATGAAAATGTTCAAGCAATTGAGAAATTAATCTTAAATCCCATTGCAAGTAATGTTCCAATCTGGTTCATTAACAGAAGAAAAGATATTGAAACTGGTACAGATTTACATTTGTTAACATCAGACATTCCATTTACATTAAGAAATGATATTGAAAGAGAAAGAGTCGCTGTAAGTTGGAGAGGTTATCGTCATCTAAGTGGTCTTAAAGTTAGAGGACAAAGAACTAGAACTTCTGGTAGAAGAGGCGGAGCAGTCGGTGTTGCTAAAGGTGGATTGGCATCTCCTGTTAAGAAAGGAGGAGCAGGTGCTCCAGCAGCAGCTCCAGCAGCAGCTCCAGCAGCAAAACCAGAGGAGAAAAAAAAATAGGTGTTATGAATGGGAGATCCTAAATATCCACGTAAAGCATGGCGAAAACCAAAGAGACCACTTAATTATGAATTAAAAATGGAAGAGCTAAAAACTCTCGGAACATTTGGATTAAGAACTAAAAGAGAATTATGGAAAGCACATACAGAGTTATCACGTGTAAGACATCAAGCTAGATCATTACTTGCATTAAGACAAGAAATCAGAGTGGAGAAAGAACCAATCTTAATGAAATCTCTTGCAAGAATTGGATTAGTAAGTGGCGATGCAACATTAGATGATGTACTTAACCTAAAGGCAGATGATTTACTTTCACGAAGATTACAAACTATCGTTTCAAATAAACTCGGATTCAAAACACCGTATCAAGCAAGACAAGCAGTAATTCATGGTCACATTATGATTGGTGATAGAAAAATTAACATTCCTTCCTACACTGTTACTGTTGAAGAAGAAAATAGTATTCATTTTACACCAGAATCAAAAATTCCAGAAATGTTAAAAAAGACAAAGAAGGAGGAACCAAAAGTAGAGGTCACTGAAGAATCAACTGAGGCTACTGCTGCTGAATCAACAACTGAGGCTACTACTGAAGTTCCAAAAGATAAAAGTTCTTCAACAGAATAATCAAAAAAATGGGCTTATTAGTAAATAACCCCAATTATAAAAGAGAATCATAATGTGTTCAATTTTAGGTTACTACGGAAAGAATTCTGCAGCACCCATCATCGTAAAGGGATTAAAAAGAATGGAGTATCGTGGATACGACAGTGTAGGAGTTGCAACAGAATCAAACAATAAAATTGAATTAAAAAAAGGAATTGGAAAAGTTAATGAAGTTAATTCAAAAATTCAGCTAGATTCACTTCCAGGAAAAATAGGAATTGGTCATACTAGATGGGCAACTCATGGAAAAGTCACAGAGTTTAACGCACACCCACATCCTAGTAATTCAGGAAAAATTGCAATTGTACATAATGGAATAATAGAAAATTTTGAGGAATTAAAAAAACAATTAGAAGATGAAGGATATAATTTTAAAAGTGAAACAGATAGTGAAGTTATTGCTAATTTACTTCAAAAACACTATGAAAAAACAAATAATGTTAAAGAAACAATTTTAAAAATAGTTTCAGAAATTAAAGGACATTATGCATTCGTTGCAATGTTTGAAAATGGCCAATTAGTTGCAGCAAAATTCCATGAACCATTAATAATAGGAGTAGGAAAAGATGAATTTTTTCTATCAAGTGATGTATTAGGATTTATAGAATTTACTGATGATGCAATTTATTTGGAAAATGGGAATTTTGTAATTTTGGAGAAAAACAAATTCCAGATTTTAGATTTTCAAGGAGAACATGTAAAATATGAAATTACAAAAGTATCTAAAGAATTTGGAGATGCGTACAAAGGGGATTATGCGCATTTTACATTAAAAGAAATTTATGAACAGCATGAAACGATATTGAAAGCAGGAGAGAAAACCCAAGAGGCAATAGAAAAAACTGCAGACTATATCAAACATGCAAAAAACATCTACGTTACAGGCAGTGGAACCAGTTATAATTCTGCACTTATTGCAAAGCAAATCTTTTCAAAATATGCAAAAATTAAAGCTGAACCAATCATATCGAGTGAACTTCAGTTTTCACCAAACAGTATTGAAGAAAATTCTATCATAATTGCAATATCTCAAAGTGGAGAAAGTGCAGATGTTTTAAATGCAGTAAGAATTGGGAAAGAATCAAATTGTAAAATCATAGCCATAGTAAATTTAATGACATCTTCACTTGCTCGAGAGGCAGATGTGGTGATTGGAATGAATTGTGGACCAGAAATTGGAGTAGCTGCAACAAAAAGTTTCACATCACAACTAGTAGTGCTCTACAAAATTGTACAAAAATTGACTGACAATAAAATAACCATTAATTTTGAAAAGTTCTCTGAATCAGTTTTAAAAATATTAGAAAATCCAACGAAGATTAAAAAAATTGCAAAAGTGTTAAAAGATATCTCAGATATCTATGTACTTGGAAGAGGAATTAATTATCCCATTGCAATGGAGGCAGCTTTAAAATTAAAAGAATTGACATACATTCATGCTGAAGGAATTCCAGGTGGAGAATTAAAACATGGACCTCTTGCATTAATGGATTCAAACGTATTTGTAATTATTATAAATCCAAATGATTCTACATATTCAGACACATTAACTAGTGCAAGAGAAATCAAAGCTCGCGGAGCAAAAATTATTGGAGTTTCAGACATAGAAAGTGATGTTTATGATTATTGGATAGAAATGCCAAAAATAGATCAAGTATTGTATCCAATTTCAGAAATAATTCCAATTCAATTTTTAGCATATTATGCATCCCTTGAGAAAAATACAGATCCAGATTATCCTAGAAATCTTGCAAAATCAGTTACTGTGAAGTAAATAATCTATGATATTCTTTTTCGGCCATCTCTAAAAATTTTGCAGAATTATTTCCAGTTTTAATCATTGAAGAAATAATACTTCCACCAGCTCCCACTCCTTCTTTTCCAAATCCTTCTGAAAATGCTTTCAAGCCAGCATACTGTGAATGTTCCAAATCTGGATTTACAGCGATTGCAGGAACATCAGCAATTTGTTTTACAAGACTAGTGAAATTTGCTTTCTTATCATCAGTAATGTATGATGTAGTTCCAATGACAGTGTTTTCTTCATTAAAGCCGATTTTTGCTGCAAATGCCAAAACTGCAGCCATCTGAGTTCCACCTGCCAGCATTACATTAGATATGCTAGATGCAGAACTTAACATTCCAGCTACAAAAGGGATCATAGGATCACCTACTTTTGCCACAATACTGTAGGGATGATCTGAATCTATTCGTTCAAGTGCAGATTTAACAATTTGGTTTTTTAATTCAATTGGATTATCTGGAATGCTAGAACTAACTTTAGCATCATAACCTAATGCTTTCAATACAGCTAGTGCCGTAGTGGTTCCACCAGGAATACTTTCACCAATTACTAAACAATCAGTTAAAGATGCCAAACTTCTTCCAACTATTCTTCCATAATCAACAGCGTGAGATACTTGAGAATCAGTCATTGCATCATTAGTTGAAATATTTTTTCCAAATGACATTCCAGTGTCAATAAATGGTAGTTGTGGAGAAATTTTACTTCCTGCATTAATTGTCAAATGTGGAATACTAGCTGATTCTAATGCAGTTTTTGTCAGTAAACCAGGAGTAGGTTTACCATCAGGAGTCATTGGAATTTTATCAATTGTTTTACAATATCCATAATGAAGATATTCAGCATCAGCAGGAGGAGTAAACTGTATTGAATCCTTATCAGCACCTGCAAATGTAATTCCAGGAACTTCACAAGTTTCAGTATACGATATTACAAAAGAAAAGAGAAATCTTTTAGATTTCATAGACTCTAGAAAATTTTTCCCTTGTTCTACATTTCCAAATAGTTCAAAATTTTCCATTAAAATCCCTAACCCATCATATCGATAAACTGTTGTTCAGTTCGTTTTTGCATCACGTGATTAGTGATTTTTTCTTGTCCAAGCGTAGAAATTTCAGAAACACCATAATTATGGCCTGAATACATGACTAGATTTTCATCTAAATTGTGTAAAACGTCAAAAAGGCTATGATAAAGATCTTTTACACTACCTCCAGGCAAATCAATACGACCACAATTTCCAACAAAAAGGGTATCACCAGAAAAAATTTTTCCATCGCCTACAAGACAAATACTATCTTTAGAATGGCCAGGTGTATGAAGCACTTTTAATTTTGAATTTCCAAATTCAATAATATCCCCATCCTTTACTGTGATATCATGTTTTAATTCTGAATTTTCATGTTGAATAATAGGAGCCTTTGTAAATTCAACCATTGCTTCATTTCCCAATGTGTGATCAAAATGATGATGAGTATTTACAATGTATTTAATTTTTAGATTATTTTTTTTAATGATCATTTCTAATTCAATTAAATCCCATGAAGGATCAATTATGATTGCCTCACTAGCATCTTCATCTTCATCTTCATCTTCAACAATGTAGGAAAAATTCTGCATGTTTCCAACTTGGATTTGATGTACTTTCATAGTATTCCCTCTTCAGCTTCAGGAGGAATGCCTATTTTTTCTGTAAACAATTCCCCAGTCAAATCTTTTCGTTTAGGAATTCCTTGTTTCATTTTATGAAACGTCACCGTCATGTCACATTTTGTGTAAATATTTGCAGTTTCTCCAGTTTGTGGATCTAATCCAGAAGGAACATCCACTGCAAATTTGTAACAATTTGCTTCATTGATGAAATTAATTGCCGATGCATATGGTTCTCGAATATCCCCAGATATTCCAGTTCCTAAAATTCCATCAACTATTACATCAGGTTTAAAATCAAATTCAAAAGAATCACCAGATATTAATTTCACAGAGGGCATTTTTTGTAAAATTGACCAATTCCAATTACTTTCTTCTGTTTTTATTTTCTCAGGACTACCTAGGAGCATTACTGTGACTTTGGCACCATACCCTGCTAGATGTCTTGCCATTACTAACCCATCCCCACCATTATTTCCCAATCCAACAAAAATTAAGATATTTTTGGATTCGATATTTTCAATGTTTCCAATCAATCGTCTTACAGCTGCAGCTCCAGCATTTTCCATCATGAATTTTTTCAAAAATCCCATGTCATGGCCTTTATTTTCAATATTGTACATTTGATCAACAGTAATTTCCACATCTTTCATGAAATTATATATAAAATAAGAGTTTGGTAACGGCTTTATCCTAGTTTTAAAACATTGTAAAGTATGACGTTAAAAAATGTAAAAATATCATTAAATAAAATTGCAAAAGATTTAGAAACAGTTCAAGACGCTAGAGAATTTCTATTAAAAAATACAAGAGAGATAATTATTCTATGTAGTAAATCAATTATTTCAGTTCATAAAGGAGAGTTAGCAACAGGTAAAAATAATTTAAAACAAGCAGAAGTATTATTAAAAAAATACAAGAAAAAAGCAACTGGAGGACTAAGAAGATATCTAATCACACCAGAACAAGAATTTGTAGAAGCTGCATGTTTGATTGCAATTATTGAAAAAAAAGAAATTCCTTCAGATAAAAAATTGGCAGTAATGCCTGAATCATATGTTTTAGGATTATTAGATTGCGTTGGGGAATTGAAAAGACAGGTATTTGATAAAATTAGAATAGATGAAATTGATGAAGCAACAAGAATTTTTGAAGTGATGGAAAATTTGTATCTTCAACTTTACACTTTTTCAATGTACGATAAAGTAGTAAAAGAAGCAAGAAGAAAAATCGATGTTAATAGGATTCTAGTAGATGATGTCAGATCTGTAATTACTGAAGAAAAAAGACGAACTGAGTTGATCAAAATTTTAAAGAAAATAGAAAAATCGACTAAAAATTAGTGGTGCGGATGATGGGATTTGAACCCACGTACTCCTAAGAGACTAACCCCTCAAGCTAGCGCCTTTGGCCAGGCTGGGCGACATCCGCAATTAAAATTTCTTGCATGGTTTTTATAATCCTTGGTTACTTTTTCGTTCGTGTTAATTCCTGTTAGATGCTTAACTTGTGGAAAATTAGTCGCTGATAAATTTGAAGACTATCAAACCAAAATAAAAGCAGGTGAGGATCCTTCAAAAACTCTCGATTCTTTAGGCGTTGAAAGATATTGTTGTAGAAGAATGTTTTTGACTACTGTAGAAACAATACAACAAATAATTCCATTTTATGAAGCAATTCAGAGAAGAAAACTACAAGTTCTATCTGAATTAGAATAACTTGGCTAAAATATCCTCAATTGAAGGACGTATTTTATACAACAGTAGAGGTAGTAAAACAATTGAAGTTGATGTTCAATCTGATAACAAATTTTTAGGAAGAGTATGTGCACCGTCAGGTGCAAGTGTAGGAAAATATGAAGCAGTTAGTTTTCCAAATGGTAAACCTGAAGAAAGTCTCAAAATACTAAAAGAAAATTCTCAAAAATTTATTGGTTTAGAGGCATCAGATCTTAAAGGAATTCATGATGTTCTAAAAAGATTGGATGGTTCTACAAACTATTCAGTAATTGGAGGTGCATTAGCATTTGCAGTTACAATTGCATCCATGGAATCAGCTTCAAAGGCATTAGATGAACCATTGTTTAAGATACTCTCGTCTGAATCATCATTCAAATTTCCATTTCCATTAGGAAATATTTTAGGAGGTGGAGCACATGCAGGTCATGGAACTCCAGATATTCAAGAAATATTGATTTGTGCTACAGGCTCAAAAACTATTGAAGATGCCATTGAAACTAATTTATCAGTTCATAAAGAATTACGTCAAGTTTTAGAAAAAGAGGATCCTAACTTTACAAATGGTAGAGGGGATGAAGGCGGTTGGGCACCAAAATTAGAAAATCAAAAGGCATTAGAAATTTCTGCAAAAGCAATTGAGAATTTAGGATTCACTTTAGGAAAAGAAGTATCATTAGGAGTTGACTTTGCATCTTCAACACAATGGAATGATGAGAAAGAAAAGTATGTTTATGACAGATCAGGCTTTGAAAATTCAACTGGGGAACAAATTGACTTTACAGCAAACATTATTGAGAAATTCAAATTAATTTATGCTGAAGATGCAGTTCATGAAGAGGCATTTGAGGACATGTCAGAATTAACAAAAAAATTCCCAAACGTACTGATAGTAGGAGATGATTTGACTGTGACAAACAAAAATATCCTAAAAAAAGCAATTAAAGTAAAATCATGTAATGCAGCAATTTTAAAAGTTAATCAAGCAGGGAGTCTTTTTGATGCCTTAGAATTTTCCGAGGAAGCAACTAAAAATAACATTAAACTAATCACATCGCATCGATCTGGTGAGTCTACAGATTCTCAAATATCTCATATTGGTCTTGCTACAAAGTCAAAAATGCTCAAAGTAGGCATTGTTGGAGGAGAAAGAGTGGCAAAACTTAATGAATTATTACGACTGTCAGAGCATGATTTAATACGCGGTATGGCAGAGATTTAAAATCGTCATGAGTCAACAAACTGAAGGAATCGACATCAAAAAAATGGTTTTAGCTACCGGAATTAGGGTAGGCACTCAAGTTAAGACCAAATTCATGAAATCATTCATCACCAAAGCAAGTCCTGAAGGACTATACATGCTTGATTTAGACATTACATTAGAAAAAATTAAGACAGCAGCCAAATTCATCAATAGAGTAGGTACTGAAAACCTCATAGTTTGTTCTGGCAGACAATATGCAGAAACACCAATTGAAAAATTCTGTGAAAGTTTGGGCTCTAAAAAATTACTTCGAAGATTCATGCCAGGAACACTAACAAACCCATCATTACCATATTACATTGAACCAAAATTGGTTTTAATTTCAGATCCACAGGTAGATGAGCAAGCAATTATTGAAGCAACAAATGCAGGCATTCCAATTATCGGAATTGCAAATACAGACAACATTACATCTAATCTGGATGTGATTATTCCAGCAAATAATAGAGGAAGAAAAGCTCTAGCTACAGTTTATTGGTTATTGGTACGTCAAATTCTAATTGAAAGAGGAGAATTGAAAGAGAATGAATCAATGAAAGAAGAAATAGATGATTTTGAAACAAAGATTACTGAAGAGGAAATCGACGATTTTTAAAATTTTAATGTTTAATTGAAATCCAAAGCTTCTGCACCAGGAAAAGTAATTCTTTTTGGAGAACATTTTGTAGTATACGGAGTAAAAGCAATTCTATGTGCAATTAACAAAAGAGTTACTGTAACTGCAGAAAAAATCGATGGTGGAAAAATATCTATTCAATCAAACATTGGAAATTTAGAATTAGAACCTGGAAAATCAATTTCAGAAATTAATTCACCATTAAAACCATTTTATTATTTGGCAGATAAAATGTTAAAGAATAAAAATATAGGAATTAAAATTATTGTCGAATCAGACATTCCATTAGGAGTAGGTTTAGGCTCATCATCTGCTTGTTGTGTAGCAGGAGCTGCTGCAATTTCAAGATTATTCAGAAAAACATCTAATGAAGAAATTCTTGTTCTAGCAATAGAAGCTGAAAAAACAATTTTTGAAAATACATCAGGAGCTGATTGTACTGTCTGTACCTATGGTGGAATCATGGAATATAACAAAGAAAATGGATTTCATAAAATAGAATCCAAACCTAATTTTCATCTAGTAATTGCCAACTCAAACATTGAACATTCCACAGAATCAGTAGTGGGTGAAGTAAGGCAATTTAAAGAAAAAGATGAAATGCGATTTACTTCATTATGTAAAAAGGAATCAAAATTAATTGAAGAGGTTTTAGAATTATTGATAGAAAATAATATTGAAAAATTAGGAACTAAAATTAAAGAAAATCAAGAATATCTAGAAACAATAGGAATTTCTAATGATAAATTAAGAGAAATGATTCAAATAGGTCAAACTGAATCATTTGGTGCAAAAATTACGGGTGCGGGTGGAGGAGGATGTATCTACGCTCTAACAGATGAATCAAATCTGGAACATACAATTAATCAATTCAAAGATAAGAATTATGATTGTTTTTCAGTTAAAATCGATTTTAAAGGTCTGGATACTTTTTAATTGATCAGATAATTTTGAAAAATATGATTCTAATAAAATTAGGTGGTTCCATCATTACAAATAAAGAAAAACCATTATTTGCTAGGAAAAAAATAATAGATAATCTTTCTAAAAGTTTGAGAAAAATCAATGAACCAATAATCATTATTCACGGAGGAGGATCTTATGGACATTATTGGTCTGTAAAATACGATATGCATACAAAAGAAAAAAGATATGATCCAAAAGGAGTTGCAATTGTTAAAAATTCAATGATTGAATTAAATAAAATTATTTTAGATTCATTACTAAAAAACAAATTAAATCCATATTGTCTTCCTCCAACTGATTTCATGTCTGGAAATAAACCCATTACTAAAAAAATTAAAGAAATTGAAAAAATTGCAAAATCAGGCTTGATTCCAGTTACATATGGAGATGCATTATGGTATGGTCAAAAAAAAACATACATTTTATCTGGAGATAAAATTATGACGCATCTTGCAAAAATTCTAAAACCTAGACTTTGTATTTTTGCATTAAATGAAGATGGATTATATTCAGATTTAAAAACAAAAAAACTGATTTATGAATTACAGGGTGAACGTCCACATATTTCTGAAAATAAAATTGATGTTACTGGTGGTATGACTAGGAAAGTTGAAGAAGCATCAAAAATTGCAAAGATGGGAATGAATGTATTCTTTGCAAACGGTAACAAACCTGAAAGAATTGTGAAAGCCGTTAAAAATAGGACATTTGAAGGAACATTGTTTAGAGGTAAAATAAATGTCTGAAGAGTTTGTAATTTTAGTTGATGAAAATGATAATCCTATAGGAAGTGAAGAAAAGGTAAAGTGTCACTTGCCAAATGGAAAATTACATCGAGCATTTACTGCATTATTGTTTGATGATGATGGAAGATTAGTTCTTACAAAAAGAGCTAAAGAAAAAATGTTATGGCCCAATGATTGGGATGGGACATTTGCAAGTCATCCAAGAGAATCAGAAACATATGTTTCATCAGGAGAAAGAAGAATGCCTGAAGAACTTGGGATTGAGGGCACATTAGATTATTTACACAAATTTGAATATCATGTTCCATACAAAGATGTAGGATCTGAAAATGAAATATGTGGAACTCTAATTGGCATAATTAACAAATCTACAGAGATAAAAGAAATTGAAGGAGAGATTGATGAAATTAAATGGATTTCATCTAAAGAACTAATTGTAGAATTAAAGAAAAATCCACAAATCTATTGTCCATGGATGCTTATCGCATTGGAATTATTGGAAAAATCTGATAAATCTATGCTTGAAAAGCATGTAAATATCTTATCTACATGGATGAATAGTGAAATGCATGATGAATTGCAAAAAGCAATTAAAATTCATCTGCCAAATGATAAATGGAGATTAGTAAATGAATAAAACTAAACAAATAGAACAAAATGCCAAAATAGTAAACAAATATCTAAATTCAAAATTAAAAGGAAATCCAAAGAAACTCTATGACGCAGCAGGACATCTAATTGTAAATGGTGGAAAAAGACTTAGACCATACATGGTAATCAGAAGCTGTCAAATTTTAAAAGGTAAAGTATCCAATGCAATGCCTGCTGCTAGTGCAGTAGAGATGGTTCATAATTTTACATTAGTTCATGACGACATAATGGATAACGATGAAATACGTCATGGAGTTCCTACAGTACATAAAAAATTTGGCGTGCCAATTGCAATACTTGCAGGGGATGTTTTATTTTCAAAAGCATTTCAAGTCGTTACTGATTCAAAATTATCATCTAATGCCACTATTCAACTAGTATCTAGGCTTGCTAAAGCTTGTGTAGATGTATGTGAAGGTCAATTATTAGACGTAAAAATGGCTGAAGAAAGAAAAATTCCATCACAAGCAGAATACATCACAATGATTGGTAAAAAAACTGCAGCATTGTTTGATGTATCTTGTGCAATGGGAGCAATTTGTGCAACAAACAAAGTGAAAGACATCTCAAATCTTTCATCATTTGGAAGAAATCTAGGAATTGCTTTTCAAATAACGGATGACCTCATCGGAGTGATGGGAGATTCCAAGATAACAAAAAAACCAGTAGGAAATGATCTAAGAGAAGGGAAGAAATCTCTTCCAATTCTCATGGCAATAAAATCAGCAAAAGGTAATGAGAGAAAAATAATTCTAAAAGCATTTGGGAATTCAAAAATATCAAGAAATGATCTGAATAAAGCCTTAGATATCATTAGATCATTAGGAATAGAAGAAAATATCAGAAAACTGGCTCTAAAATATGCGGAAAAGGCTGAAAAATCATTAGAGAGTTATTCAGGACCTGCAAAAACAGAGTTAATTTCATTGTTAGATTTTGTAGTTAAACGTAGTGTGTAGTTGTAAATGGTGAGAACTAACATGGATGAAGAATTAAAAAAAGAAATTAGAAAAATGGCTCTTCAAAATGCTTTTGAGCACGGAGGAGAAACAAGAGATAAAATAATTTTAGGAAAAATTCTTGGAACAAACCCAGAATTTAGAAATAAAGTAAAAGAAATTTCTGGAGATATTACCGAAATAGTTTCTTCAATTAATAAATTATCATCAGAAGAGCAAGAAAGTGAAATCAAAGAAAATTTTCCAGAACTTTTAACACCTAAAGAAAAAATCGAAGAAAGAAAAGGTCTTCCAGAATTAAAAAATGCAGAACAAGGAAAAGTTATTACAAGATTTCCTCCAGAACCTAACGGATATCCTCACATCGGACATGCAAAAGCAGCTATCATTAATTCAGAATATGCCAAAATGTACGGAGGAAAATTTATTCTAAGAATGGATGATACAAATCCTGAAGTCGAAAGAATGGAATATCATGCAGCTATCAAAGTTGGATTAGAATGGTTAGGAATAGAATTTGACATAGTAAAAAGTACATCAGACGACATGGAATTATTTTATGAAAAAGGAATGGAATTGATCAATTTAGGAAAAGCATACATTTGTACTTGTAAAAGAGAAGACATCAGTAAAAACAGAAGAGAAAGAAAAGCATGCAAGTGTAGTATGGAAGATATTGAAAAAAATAAAAAAAATTGGAAAAAGATGAATGATAAATTCAAACCAGGAGATGCAGTTGTTAGATTCCGTGGAGATATGAAAGCAGATAATGCAGTTATGCGAGATCCAGTTTTGTTTAGAATTATTGAAGGGAAACATTACACTTTAGGAAAAAAATATAGAATTTGGCCAAGTTATGATATGGCAGTTGCAATAGAAGATAGCATTGATGGGGTCACTCATGCCTATCGTTCTAAAGAATTTGAACTTAGAGAAGAGCTAATTGATGCAATTTTAGATGCATTAAAAATGAGAAAACCAACCCAGGGCTTTTTCTCCAGATTAGAATTCAAAGGTATGCCAATATCAAAAAGAATCATTAAACCGTTGATTGAAGAGGGAAAAGTTACATGGTATGATGATCCAAGACTACCAACTTTAGAGGGATTAAGGAGGAGAGGAATCAAGCCAGAGGCAATACGAAAATTCATCATGTCATTAGGATTAACCAAAGCAAATACTCTAGCACCATTTGATGCACTAGAAGCTTTTAACAGAAAATTTGTTGATGCAGATAGTATTAGATTATTCATGGTTAGTAATGCAAAAAAACTTACAGTAAAAAATTTGCCAACATCTTCTGTTGAAATCCCAAATCACCCAATAAACGATATGGGAAAAAGAACAATTGAAATTGATAAAAATTTCTACATTTCAGGAGATGATGCACAAAGTATCAAAGAAGGTACACAAATTCGTCTATTAGGTTTAGGAAATATAGCCATTACAAAACAAGGAATAGAGTTAGAAGGGGAATTTGTTGAAAATGGAGAGAAAACAGATATCCCAAAAATCCAATGGGTCTCACAAAAAACAGCACATAAAATAAAGATGATTATTCCAAAAACATTGTTTATTGGAGATAAATTTAATGAAGACAGTTTAGAAGAATTGGATGTTTTTACAGAACCATACTATCTACAATTAAAAGAAGGAGAAGAAATTCAATTTGTTAGATTTGGATATTGTAGAAAAGATTCACAGAATCAAGCAATTTTTACACACAAGTGATTTAGTATGAAAATAGCACGATTGTTACGCGATAATAAGGAAACATATGGTTTTGTTAACGGAGATAAAGTATCTACTAAAGATGAAATTACTTACTTGACAGGGGTCCCAATTCCTCAAAACATTAAAGATTTTCTTTTTGATGGATGGTATGATGAAATTAAAAATAAAATTAATGATTTACCATACGAAGAAAATATTTCAAAATATAAATTATTGTCACCAATTCCTAATCCTAACAAGATAATTTGTCTAGCATTTAATTATGTAGATCACGCTAAAGAACAAGGATTACAAGCACCAGAAGATCCTGCATTAGTAATAAAACCAAGAACGGCATTAAACAGTACAAATTCAGATATCATATGTCCAGACTTTGTTACACAATTAGATTATGAAATTGAATTAGCCTTGATTATTGGTAAAAATTGTAAAAATATTAGCGTGGATGATGCATTTGATGCGATATTTGGATACATGGTATTCAATGATGTTTCAGCAAGAGACATTCAATTCAAAGACAAACAATTCACTAGAGGAAAAAGTTTTGATTCTTTTGCACCTTGTGGACCATGGATTACAACAAAAGATGAAATCAAAGATCCTCAAAATCTGAAAATGACAACCAAAATCAATGGAGAATTGAGACAAAATTCTTCGTCAAATAATATGTTTATTAAAATCCCAGAAATTATTTCAAAAATTTCCAAAGTAATGACACTAGAAAAAGGAGATATCATATCTACGGGAACACCCGCAGGAGTTATGTTAAACAAACCAAATGCAGTATTTTTAAAAGATGGAGATAAAGTGGAAATGGAAATAGAAAATTTAGGAATTTTAAACAATACAATAAAAATTGTTAAATCAAATTAAACTAAAAATTTTTTCATTAAATGAAATGAAATTTTAGATTCTAACGAATCAAAATTTGGTAATTTTTCTTTAGTTAGAATTTGAATTTTTTCATAGTTTTTCTCCCAACCGAAATTTTGTAAAAACGAAAGAATTTCACATACAGATTCATCCGAATTAGAGAATAAAGTAACAATCAATGTTCTATCAAAATGCTCAGAATCAGTTATTATTGCAATGGAATTTTTATTATCAATTGAAGAATTTACAATTCTATTTTGTTCATAAAATGATTTCAATGTTACATCATCAATAGGAAGCCACCTCCAAGATTGTACATAATGAGGAAAAGACTTAGAATTAATGGATTTTTCAAAAGTGACATTATAATTTGAATTATTTCTTGGTTCAATAGAGTAAAAATTCCATGTTTGAAAAATTTCATAATTTAGAGACTGTGTCATTGAAACAGAAATAGAGTTTTCGGTATCAATCAACATGTATGAAAAAGATAGATTTTTTGCTAAACCTATAATTTCAGCATGTTTTACTAGTTCAGAGGCTATATTTTGGCGACGAAAAGCAGATTCAATTCTGATTCCTTCAATCCAAACTTGATTGTCAGAGTAAAACGCATGACAAATTCCAACAGGTTCTGGTTTTTGACCCAAAAATAAATGACCTTCAGATATCCAAAAATTCCAAACTTGTTCGACATAATCTCCCCACGAAAAAGTATTTTTACAAAATTTTAAAACCGAAATTTTATCTGAATTATTTGCCTCCCTAATTCTCAATTCTGTCATATACAAAAAATTATTAAGAATGAGTAGATAAAAACTTCAATGGGGAAAATTATTGCATGTAAAACATCAGATATTACAGCTGGAAAAATGATCAAAGTATCTATTGACGGTAGAGATATTCTAGTTGCAAATATTAACGGAGAATATTGTGCTACTGATGATTCGTGTACTCATTCAGGCTCTAGTCTGTCTGAAGGAAAATTAGATGGGTGTACTATCACTTGTGGATGGCACGCAGCAGAATTTGATTGTAAAACTGGAAAATTAATCAAATTCCCAGCAAAAATTAGGGACTTGACATCATACAATGTTGTCATAGAATCAGACAATATCTTTGTAGAGATGTAACTATATACTTCTAATTTGTAAGATAAGATGTAAAAATGGTTGACGACGCTCAAAATAAAGAATCTATGAAAGGAGCAATTGAAACATTAGAACAAATTACTTCTAGCAACTCAACTCCAAAAACAGTCAAGAAATCACTTACAGATTTAATTGTTGAACTAAAAAATCAAGAATATTCATTATCAGTTAGAGCAGCAAATACTATCAGCCTATTAGATGATGTTACACAAGATCCTAACATGCCATCATACGTTAGAACTCAATTATGGCAAGCAGTTTCAAAATTAGAAAGCATAAGAGAATAAATTCTCATTAATTGTATCAAACATAATGAAAATTGAAGAATATTTAGAAACTCTTCCTAAAAACTTGCTTAGTGGTGAAGATGTTCAATTACCTGAAAAATCGTTTCGAAAAATTTTTAAATTTGTAAATTTAGGTGAAAAAGACATTTTTTATCATTTAGGTTGCAAAGATGAGAAAGGAGTTGAACTTGCTATTAACGAATTTAGAGTTAAAAAAGCAGTAGGGATTGATAATAATTCTGAAAAAATAAAACAAGCAAGAAAAAGTCTTGAAGAAAAAAATACCAAAGCAGATTTAATTTGCCAAAATATCGAAGATTCTGATATTTCAGATGCATCAGTAATTTTGTTCTGGTTTACTGATGAAAATATAATTAATAATATGTTAAAAAAATTTAAAAATCTAAAAGAAGATACAAAAATAATTACAATTTGGGGACCTCTGCCAGAGTGTCTTCCAGATAAAGTAGATTTTCCATACATTATCAACAAAGTTCCATTCAAAAAAGCAGAAAATATGCAGGAACAATTACTAGCAATTTTTGGTGTTAAATGTATTGATTTTGTTACAGCATGGGAATTTGCTGAAAGATATACCAAATCAATTGGATCTCCAGAAATTAAAAATGATCGATTTTTAACAATTATTCAAACATTAGTAATTTGGATTAATGCAAAAAAACTAGGAGTGGCATGTGGGGAGTGGATTCCAGAATCAATTCAAACGTACATTAACATCATGAAAATGCATTTTGACATAGATTTTGAATATTTATTAAAAGACTAATCTGTGTAATCCTTTTATTTTGTTTTTACCTGAATAAAATATGGAAGAAAGAATCAACATCAATGTTTCAGCAGTAGATTATGATAAAACTAGTAAAGCATTATCCCGTCAATTATCTCTTTTAGAAGAAATGGTTCACGGACAAGATGATTTTGTTATGTCAGATTCAGAGTTTGCATTTGGATGGAATTTTTTTGTTTTAAGTGTGAACAAGACATTAGTGGAAAAACTAGCAGAAATGATGGGTGTTGATTTTGATAAAATAAAGGGAAAAGGAATCGAAAAGAAATTTTTAACATGGTTGACAAAAAATGTTGAAACCAAATCCCCCAGATTCAAACTAGCCATTAAAGAAGAGATGGAATCTAGCAAATTTGGTATTTTTTAAAATAATAAAGGGCCCTCGAGGGGAATCGAACTCCTGTCCGAGGATCCACAATCCTCTATACTAACCACTGTACTACGAAGGCCACAAAGAAATAAATTTGTACAACCAGTAATAATCTTTAAGATTATGTTGAAAATTAAGATGTATCTTTATTATTGACTAGGTTGAAATCAAAATATGCGAAAATGGTGGATTGCAATGGCAATATCTATAGGACTTGTTTGGATAGGTACAAACTATTTTCTTCCATGGGTACAATGAATATCTAAATTAGATTAGCCTCAAATTTAAAAATAGTTTCTGATCAATCATAGCGATCGCTTTAAATTTGTTGTATCAAGACATTTTTCGACATGAGAAAGAGTTTCATCACCAATAGACTACGTTCGAACAAAAAATCAGTAGATATCACTATTGAAAATAGAATAGAGACCATGCAGGGAGAGAAATTTGTATGGATTGATTTACAAAATCCAGATAGAAATGACGTTGAAAAATTGGCTGAAAAATACAATTTCAACGAATTAAACATTGAAGATTGTATGACCAAGTTTGAGCTTCCAAAATTAGATAGTTATGATAATCATTTCTTTGTAATTCTTCATTTTCCACCATTAGCACAAAAAATAGGAATATCAAAAAATAGTCAGTTATCAATATTTGTAGGAAAAGATTTCTTGGTTACGGTTCATCAAGGAGATCTTAAACCCCTTGTAGAATTGGTAGAAATTTGTAAAACAAATACTGATCAACAGAGAAAAGATAGATTATTAGGGAAATCTTCAGGATTACTACTTCACGAAATCTTGGATATGTTAGTAGATGACCTTTTACACACATCAAGAAAAATTATTGCAAATCTAGATGATATTGAAGATAGAGTTTTTGATGAATCAAAACCAGTAGCAAGAAATATTGCATTATTTAGAATAGAAATTAACAAATTAAGAAGAATAGTAAATCCATTAAAGAAATTTGTACTAGAAATAACAAGAAATGTTAAACAATTTTCTAGTGAAGATGATAAACTCACATTATTCTATGATGACGTAATTGACCATATTGACAAAGTAATTGAAACATTAGAAGAATCTAGAGAAACCATGGAAATTTACAAAGATACAGATTTTGTATTAAGTAGTGAAAAAACAAATAAAGTACTTGCAGTATTAACGATAATTTTCACATTAGCGATTCCAGCAACAGTGATTGGTACATTTTATGGAATGAACGTTAATTTGCCAGGAGGAATTGGAAGTAATTCAATGATTTTAGGACCATTTACAACTTTCATAATTATAATAATTGTATCAGCAATTCCTGCAATCATGATGTTTGTATATTTCAAAAAACTAGGCTGGATTAGCAGTTAAAATAAAAAATCTGGACATACTCATGAAAAATAAGCTTAGATAAATACAAGATAATTTCATCTAATTTATGGGAAAAATTAAAGTTAGAACTGGTAGAGGTACAGGAACTATCGAAGTTGATGATGATCCAAAAAAATGGTCAGGAGACGAATTTAGAAAGATTCAAGAAGCAAGAAAAAAAGCATCAGCAAATAGAATGGTTCATACAGGTAGAGGAACAGGTACTAGAAAACTAGGAGATATGCCTGATCCAAAAACAAGACCTTCAACAGAAAGAATGACTAGAAGTACAGGCAGAGGAACTAGTTCTAGAAAAAGTACAAACAAAGATACAGAATAATACTATCTCAATTTTTATAATATTATTTTTGTATTATATTCACTAAATTTTGATATTAAGATTTCCAGATTTTAGCTTGTCCCAATCAGCAAGAAAGTTTTCCAAGCCAATTTTTGTTAATGGATGTAACATCATTTTATCCAATACTGCTGGAGGTAATGTGACAACATCTGCACCAATTTTTGCAGCATCAACTACATGTACTGGATGACGAATACTTGCAACAAGAATCTGAGTTTTTAACTCAGGATAATTCTTAAAAATATCTTTAATGTCTTGAATCAATTGCATTCCATCTTGACCAACATCATCTAATCTTCCAATAAATGGACTAACATATTTTGCTCCAGATTTTGCAGCAAGTAAAGCCTGATTTGCAGAAAAGATCAAGGTAACATTAACAGGAATTCCTTCAGATGAAAGTGATTTACATGCTTTTAGACCATCAGGAGTCATAGGAACTTTAACTACTACATTATCTCCGTATTGACGAAGACGTTTACCTTCTTCCATCATTCCAGAATATTCAGTACTAATAACTTCTAAACTCACATCACCTTTGATAATTTTTGTAATTTCTTCCATTGCATCTTTTGGATTACCTCCTTCTTTTGACAAAAGTGTAGGATTAGTTGTGATTCCATCTAACAAACCCATATCATTAAATTTTTTAATGGACTCCAGATTAGCAGTATCAAGAAAAATTTTCATAATTTTTTACTCCTAATTTCTCTGACTTGTTTTGCCATATTAAAAGATGTTATTCCATGTTTCTCTAAAAGTAGTGGAACTTCATTATCACGTGCAGATTCTCCAAACATATCCTGGGCTCCAATTCGCTTAATAGGTACAGGATAAGATTCGGAAACAGATTCTGTTACTGCAGAACCCATCCCTCCAACAATATTGTGTTCTTCAGTGGTTACAATACAACCAGTTTCTCTAGCTGCTTTTTCTAAAATTTCATTGTCTATTGGTTTTATTGAAAACATGTCTAAAACTCTACAAGAAATTCCTTCTTGCTCTAATGATTCAGCAGCTTCTAAAGCCATTCTAACAGTAATACCACATGCAGCAATAGTACAATCAGAACCATCTCTTAATGTAATTGCTTTTCCAATTTGAAATTCCTGAGAATCAGAATGAATTAAAGGAGTTACAGATCTTGCCATTCTCATATAAAATGGACCATATTCTCTTGCCATCAACTGTGTTAGATTTGAAACTGCAACAGTATCAGCAGGAATAAAGACTCGGAAATTTGGTATTACTCTCATTATAGCAATGTCTTCAAGTTGTTGGTGTGAACCTCCATCAGGTCCTACGGACAAACCTCCATGAGATGTAACTAATTTTACGTTGAGACCTTTTTTTCCAGAAGGTGAAGGATAAGCAATATTGTTACGAATTTGATCCACTGCTCTACCAGGTAAGAATATCGCATAAGTACTAGCAAAAGAAATTTTTCCAGATGCAGCTAATCCGGCAGACATAGTAACAAGATTAGCTTCAGCAATACCCACATTAAAAAATCGGTTAGGAAATTCTTTTCCAAATTCAGAAGTTTTTAATGAATCAGTAGTATCTGCTCCTAAAACAACAACGTTAGGATTTTCTTTTCCTAATTGAATCAATGATTTAGAATATTCTGAACGCATGTCTGTCATTATTGGTTCATTCAAACGTATCCTGCCTCCTGAGCAATTTTTTTAATTTGTTCTTGTTTTTCACCAACAACATGCAAGCCAATCCATTTGTTTACTAAATCAATTCCACCTAATTCATTTGCTTTAGAAAGCAAACCATATCTCCTAGATTTTAAAACTGCTGTTCTAAAATCTCTAATTGCAGATCTAACATCGTGTTGACCAACAATTGCACCACCACCTACAAAAATACGTGCACCATCAGCAAATGCTGAACTAATATTTTCAAGATTTACTCCCCCATCAGCCTCAATATAGCCTGAAAAATTATGTTGTTTTAAAATGGAATTTAACTTCGACATTTTTGCATGTGTTTCTTCAATGTATTTTTGACCAGATTGTCCAGGTACTACAGACATTACAATTAGTTGATCAATAGATTGTAAAAATTTGTAAGACCATTCTGGTAATTCAGTATCAGGGTTAATTGAAAATCCTACACCAACTTGATTTTGTTTTAGTATATCACATATTTCTCCAAAACTTGATTCATCAGTTACTTCAGCATGAACGGTGATGATATCACTACCAGCATCAACATAGTCTTTAACATGTTTCACAGGTTCATTAATCATCAAGTGTGTGTCAAATGGAATTACTGTAAGTGGTCTTAGTTCCTTAATTTTATTATGATCAAAAGTTTTTGTTGAAACAAACTGACCATCCATCACATCAAGATGAATATAGTCTGCTCTACCTGAAACACATCGTTTAATTTCATTTTCTAAATTTGTCATATCTCCTGCAATAATTGAAGGTGCAATCATAAATTGTGAATCTAATTCAAGATTAATTATTGGAACTATATCAGAGTCAGGAGCTTTGCCATGCCATTGTGGATTATCCTCCATATGTTCAACAGATTTTCCTTTGATTGTTCTTGAAATAATTATTGTAGGTACACCTTTTGTAGCGTTTGCTTTTGTAATAGCTGCATCAATTTGTTCAACTCGGTGTCCGTCAATTTCAATAACATTCCAACCAAATGATCTCCATTTATCACCAGTTTTCCAACGTGATGCATCTTTCCACATTTCAGAAATATCAGAACCTTCTAAATTTTCATCAAGTGGCATAATTTTTTCAGTATACGAATCTTGTTGAATAAAATTCCTATCGAGAAAAGCTGTAAGATTATCAACTTTGTATTTTGAAGCAGTCATTGCAGCCTCCCAGACTTGTCCCTCATCAGACTCACCATCGCCAATGATAGTATAGACATGATGATCTTTGGAATCAATTTTTGCTGCCAGTGCAATTCCAATAGAATAGGATAATCCAGTACCTAAAGAACCACCACAAAATTCAACTCCAGGACATTTTAGATCTGGATGTCCTTGTAATCTACTACCGAATTTTCTAAGTGTCTCAATTTCAGATTCTGGAAAATATCCTGCAACTGCCATATTAGAAAATAATCCAGGAGCAGCATGTCCTTTAGACAGAACTAATCTATCACGATCTTCCCATTGAGGATTATTAGGATCAAATTTCAAATGTTTGTTAAATAAACATCCTAAAATTTCAGCCATAGAAAATGAACCACCAGGATGACCAGATCCTGCAGCATTAGTTCCCTTAATCACTAATTTACGGGCTCTGAGAATATTTTTCTTTGTTTGATAATAATTAAGACCCATCTGCAACGTTATTCTTACAAATCGAATAAAAATCTATTTCTAAAAGAAAACAGTGAGTAATTAAAATTTAAAAATAAGACATATGAAAAATTCAAACCAGGCTCTCATGATTTTAAAGAAAATTCTACTTTATCCAACATAAATTTTAAAAATACAGATAGTGACTTTTTTCTCCAATGCTTTGCATTCCATTCTTTTACAAGTTCATTATAGAACTTCCACTCAAATTCATCTTCTTTAAGGTGAGATACCATCATTTTCTCAAATTCTGCAATATCCCAATCTACTGGGCACATTATATTGCTCATCTGAATTAATTTTCCATTTTTCATTTGAAACGGATATGATTTGCACACTCCTGGCTTGAAATCATTAACAGCACATCTAAAGACATCTTTAGTTTCTTCAAGAAATTCGCACGCACCATTTTTTTGTTTCAAAGCAAGATCAATCAGACCTTCTTTTACCTTAATTCCCAAAGAATAGTCCTTTGCCCCATAAATCTCTAAAAAAGTCTCAGGTGCCAATCCTAATTCAATTGAAAGTCTGTAAACATCATGAGCATTAACAAATATCACATATTCTTTACAGCAATCAGTATGACATGAAATGCAAGGAAATTCGCCAGTCTTAGTATGACTAGAATCAGGATTATCTACAATTATTTTCATAAATCATCAAAATAAATTTCAGGTATTAAATCTGTAAAATTTTAATTTGATCGTTACTCTGCATTATTATGGAAATTAAAGAAAATATTCCAATTGTATTATTTGATAATCAGTGTTATTTGTGTATGAAATTTGCAAAAACTGTTAACTTTTTTGCTAGAGGTAAAATAACAATAATTGGACATTATTCAGATTTTGGGGAAAAAATAAGAGAAGAAATTCTAGATGAAACTGCATTAGACATGTTTTGGTTTATTTCTAAAAAAAGAGCATATGGTGGAAGAGCAGCTTTACTTCCGTTGATAAAATCAATTTTGATTGAAAAATCCAAAAAAACATCAACAATTAGAATTGATGAAGAATGTCAACAAGGTTGTAAAACTGTTAAAGCAGTATTTCTAAGATCAATAAGTCTAATTACCAATAGTAAGATAATAGATCTATAGTAAATCTAAATAATACTTTAAAAATAGATGCTCATAGTGAAAATTAAAATTGAGAATTCTACAAAAAAGAAAACAAGTCTTCTATGTGGATTTGTATTAGAAAATTCTAACAAAGTTCTCGGTTTACCGAAATTTGACACTAGAACTGAATCTGCAATAGAGCAATCTCTAAAAGACATGGAAGGGAAACTGGGAAGACTAAGTATAATTCCAATTTCTGGTGGAAAACATGTTCAAAGAATCTTGTTAGCAGGCATAGGTAAAAAAGAGAATTTGACAAAAGATACAATCCGATTTGTTTCAGGTAAAATAGCCCAAAAAGCAAGAGAATTAAAATTAAAAGAATTTTCAATAATTTCACCACCGAGTTTTATATCTGAACCAATTTCTGTAGTTTCTCAAATAATTGAAGGTTCAAAAATGGCTCTTTACAAATTCGATAAATTCAAGTCAGAAAAAACAGAAAATTCTCCAGATCTTACAATTATTATTTCAAAGTCAAATAGAATTTTAAAAGCTATCAAAATTGCAGAAATTGTTGCAGATGGTGTAATATTCACTAAAAGTATTGCCAATTTACCTCCAAACGAATGCACTCCAACAACATTAGCAAACTTGGCAAAAAATATGTCTAAAAATAATAAAATGATTTGTAAAATTTTTTCAGAACCAGAATTGCAAAAGAAAGGTTTTGGAGGAATATATGCAGTTGGTCAAGGAAGTAAAAATCAATCTAAATTAATTATTTTAGAATATAACAAAGGTCCACGAAGTGAAAAGCCAATTGTTTTAGTAGGAAAAGCTGTAACATTTGACACGGGTGGTATTTCATTAAAACCTGGAAATGCAATGGATGAAATGAAATTTGACAAATGTGGTGGTTGCACAGTACTAGGCATAATGAAATCAATTTCAGAATTAAAACTACCAATCAATATAGTTGGAATTATTCCTTCAGTTGAAAACATGTTAGGTGGAGAATCATATCGACCTGGAGATATTATAAAATTATACAGTGGAAAAACAGCTGAAATTCTAAATACAGATGCAGAAGGAAGATTGATTTTAGCTGACGCGTTAGCATATGGAGAAAAACAATATTCTCCAAAAGCAATAATTGATTTTGCAACTTTAACTGGAGCTTGTATTGTAGCTCTAGGTACCAACGTAGCTGCAATTGTTTCAAATGATGAAAAACTAACAAAGAAAATTATAGATTCATCTAAGAGAACTACAGAAGAAGTTTGGGAACTTCCATTAAATCAGGACTATATGGACATGATAAAATCAGATGTTGCAGATATGAAAAATGTTGGAATTGGAAGAGCGGCTGGCACTATAACGGCTGCAGCATTTTTAAAAAATGCAATTGAAAAAACCCCATGGATCCATATTGATATTGCAGGAGTTGCATGGACACAAGGAGCTACAAAAGAAAAATCATATAATCCAAAAGGTGCAACAGGTTTTGGTGTAAGATTAATTTTAGATTATTTACAAAATTTATAAAATTAGTATCCCCTACTATTTCTATCAGGTGCTTGAACATTTGGATTTCTCCAACCATGTTTTTCCATCATATGATTAAGTAATCTAATGTCATTATCACATATTTCTCCACAAACACTACAATTCGACATATTGAATTCATATCAATCAAATTAATTCAATATTAAAAGATTGATTATAAAGTAGAAAATGCCAGCACTGTTGCTTCCCAAGAGCTCTCGCATCTTAGTAGCACAACAGCGACATTAGGTTTGACTTCCAAGTTCGGAATGGGATTGGGTCGCACCCTAACGCTATGGCCGGCTTAAAATTTAATGTCAAATTCTCATCTATTAACGTAACGCCAGTTTTGAAATATACTCAAAATAGGTATAAAGCAAAGAAAATACCGAATTACAACATGACTCATAGAGTAGCAGTTTTAGATCAGGATCTTTGTCAACCGCAAAAATGTGGACTAGAATGCATAAAATACTGCCCAGTAAACAAATCAGGTGCAGAATGTATCACTATTAACGAAGAATCAAAAAAAGCTCAGATTGATGAGGATATTTGTAATGGGTGTGGAATCTGTGTCAAAGTGTGTCCATTTGATGCAATAACAATTATCAATTTAGCAAGTGAATTAGCTACAGATAAAATTCATCAATATGGAATGAATTCATTTCGACTTTACAAATTACCAACTCCAAAAAAAGGTGAAGTTGTAGGATTATTAGGAAGAAATGGAATGGGGAAAAGCACAGTAGTAAATATTCTATCAGGTAATCTTAAACCGAATTTAGGTAGATATGAAAATCCGCCTGAATGGGATGAGATTTTAAAACATTACAGTGGAACAGAACTCAAACAACATTTTGAAAAGATTGAACAAAAACAAATTAGTGCATCAATTAAACCACAACAAGTACATCATATTGCTCAGGCATTTAATGGGACAGGAAAAGAGCTACTCGACAAATACGATGAACGAGGAGTATCAAGAGAATTAATCAAAGAACTAGGGTTAGAAAATTCTATGGAACAAAGTTTGAATGAATTAAGTGGTGGAGAATTACAAAGAATTGCAGTTGCTGCTGCAGCATCTAAAGATACAGAGTTTTACTTTTTTGATGAACCGTCTTCATACAATGATGTATTTCAGAGAATAGGGGTAGCAAGAGTAATACAAAATTTAGCTAAAATTGGAAAAAGTGTAATGGTTGTAGAGCACGATTTAACATTATTAGATTTTCTAAGTGATTATATCGAAGTATTATATGGTGAACCTACAGCGTATGGTATTGTTTCAACTATTTTATCCACCAAAGTTGGAATTAATGTTTTTCTTGATGGATATTTACCAAATGAAAATGTAAGATTTAGAGATAAGAAATTTTCTATGGACGTATCGTCTTCATCGACAGACATTTTTCAAGAAGGAAGTGACATTGTTACATATCCAAGACTAGAGAGAAAATATCCATCATTTTCAGTGACAATTGAGCCTGGAAGAGTAAGAAAAGGAGAGGTTTTAGGAATAATGGGTGCCAACGCACTTGGTAAAACAACTCTGATGAAAATGATTGCAGGAGTTGAGAAACCAGATTCTGGCAGTATTGATAAAAAAATCAAGATAGCGTACAAACCACAATATCTTCAAAATAATCTTGATGTAGAAGTAATTTCAGTGTTAGATCAAGCAAATGAAGGTTCTGTTGAAGGAAGTATGGAAGAAGAACAAATTCTAGACCCATTAAAAATTAAAAAACTATACAATAAATCAATCAAAAAACTTTCTGGTGGAGAATTACAAAAAGTAGCAGTTGCATCATGTTTATTACAAAAAGTTGATTTGTATGCATTAGATGAACCCTCAGCATTTTTAGATGTGGAAGATAGAATCGCAGTGGCAAAATTTTTACAAAAGTTTGTGCGCTCCTTTGGAAAGTCAGCAATAGTTATCGATCACGACATACAATTGATGGATTTGGTTTCAGATTCAATGATAATATTTGAAGGGGAAGCAGGTGTCACAGGAAGAGCTACATCACCAATGCCAAAAGCTGATGCAATGAATAGATTTCTAAAATCATTAGATATGTCATTTAGACGAGATGAGAAAAGTCTTAGACCGCGTGTAAACAAGTTAGAAAGTAGATTAGATAAAGATCAAAAAGCAACTGGAAATTTCTATTACAAACATTGACTCGAATGTTAAAAAAAGCACTAGAAAATGTACTCACAGAAAAGGAGAGTAATGAATTAATTTCAGCATTTGATCAGATCGGTGAAATAATAATTGTAAGAATTCCAGATTCACTTCTAGCAAAAAAGAAAATTATTGGAAAGGCATTGTTAGATGAAGTAAAAATTGTTAGAAGTGTTTTTTATCAGGCATCAGCCGTAGAAGGTGAATTTCGTACAAGAAGCCTTGAGATACTTGCAGGAGAAGACAATACAGAGACAGAATACAAGGAATTTGGGTGCAGATTTACAGTTGATGTTAAAAATGCATTTTTTTCACCTAGACTTTCTACGGAAAGAGAAAGAATTAGCAATTTAGTTCAAAATGAAGAGGTGATGACTAACATGTTTGCAGGTATTGGAATGTTCTCGATAATGGCGGCTAAGAAGAAGAAATGTACTGTTTATAGTCTTGACATCAATCCCATTGCTTCAAAATTATGTGAAATGAATATTGGATTGAACAAACTTGTAGGAAACATAATTTCGATCAATGGTGATGCATCAAAAATTATTAAAGAACAATTAATGAATAAATCAGATAGAACGTTGATGCTATTACCTGAAAGATCAGATGAATTTTTAGAATCAGCAATAAATACAACTAAAGATGGAGGTATCATTCATTACTATTCACATATTCATGCAGATAAAAAAATAGATGCTGGAAAACTTTCAGAAGAGCATTATCTTAAAGTTACACCAGTAAAATCAGAAATTATAAATTCAAAAATTGTAAGGGCTGTAGGTCCTAGATTTTATCAAACAGTTGTAGACATTAAAATTTCTAAATAATCTAATCTTCAGAAGTAATAGAAGCAGGTGAAGGTTTTGTTGTTGCCATTACATATCCAATCCATGCAATAACTCCTAAAATTGCACCTGCAATCATTAAAACAGATAATTGTAATACAATAGGACTCCATTCAGAAAGCATTAACAAATATGCATAAAGGAAAAAACCACCAATACATAGTACAAAAATAGTAATGCCCATTCCTTTTCGTTTATCCACGGCAAAGAATTTTTTTGTGAGTTATTTATTGGTTTAAACTAAGTTAATTCAATTGCCATAAGATATGCATCTTCACCATCTCGATAATACGCGTTTAATTGTTGTCTAATTGCAAACCCATATTTTTCATATAATCGTACAGCGTCAGTATTGCTACATCTTACTTCTAAATAAAATTCATCACATTGTCTTAATTTTACACCGTTGACAGATTCCTCAACTAGTGCATTTCCTATTCCTTTTTTTCTATGTTCTTCAACTACCGCGATAGATACAACGTGGCCTTTTTTAACAAAACCTAATTTCTTAAAATTTGAAAAACCAAATTCAGTTTTACACATAATGTATCCAACATGTTTTCCTCCAATTTCAGCAACAATGAAAGCCTCTGGTAACTCAGCAAGTAAACTTTCATAGAAATAATCTGAATAGTGTTCAGGTAGAGTTTTGAGATTAATTTCCATTACAGAAATTAGATCGCTTGGTCCAGCTCTTCTAATATCACAATCTCCCAATTGTCTTAGAATCACTTGCATGATTGTGTGTAGTATTATCAATATTTAATTTTAAACCAAAAGACCATTTAATGGAAAAATCAAGCCTTAAAGAGATGGAAGAACCCTCACAAGAAGATATTATTTCATTAGTGAATTCCATGTTTCACGTTAGTGATTACAATAAAACTGAATTTTCATTAGAATTTAAAATTGAAGATATGGATTTTAAATCAAAGTTTGAGAGTTTGGCAAGAAAATTAGAAAATATGAGTTATGTTTGTAAATTAGAAAAAATGGAAGAGAGAGGATTATATGTTATCATTCAGAAATTCTCCCCAAAGAAACAGCGAAAGTGGATGAGTACAGTATGGACTCCAAGAATATTGTTTGCAATTGTTATTTCATTTGTAATGATAGATGGATACTATAGAACATCAGGTACAAATTCAATTGTTGAAATTGGAGATCCTCTAGAAATGGCAGCAGTATACACACTGTCATTATTAGGAATTTTAGGAGTTCATGAACTTGGCCACATTATTGCTGCAAAAATACATGGTCTAAAAACAACATGGCCATATTTTATTCCAGGACTTCCAATAATTGGAATTCCAACATTTGGAGCATTTATTCAATCAAAAGGGTTAACAATTAATCGAGAAATATTATTTGATGTTGCCATTGCAGGTCCAATTGCAGGATTAGCAATTGCAGTAATAGTTTCAATTTATGGTGCTTATACTGCACCAGTTTTAGATTCCGAGATTGCTGCAGGATTGTTCGAAGAATCAAGATTAATTGAATGGAATCAAGGAGAACCATTGCTAATGACTGCTAGTTTAGCGTTATTTGGTAAAGGTGGAGGAGGACACGAAGTGATTATGACGCCGGTAATGTTTGCAGCATGGATTGGTTTCTTAATTACATTTTTGAATTTATTACCTGCATGGCAATTGGATGGCGGACACATGGCAAGAACATTACTTGGATCTAAACTTCACAAATATGCAACATATGGAAGTATGGCAATTCTCGTTTTGTTAAACTATTGGTTAATGGCACTTTTAATTTTATTTATGAGTTCAAGAAATCCTGGTGCAACGCCATTAGATGATATTTCACCACTATCAAAAAATAGAAAACTTGCATATCTTGGAATTATTGTATTAGCAATTTTGTGTGCGCCACTACCGTCGGGATTTTTATCAGGTTTACTATCTTAACAATAATCTTGCACCATCAGTGACTATTACAACTTTTTGGCGTGGTCCTTGGGTTTTTAGAATATAATCCATAGAGTATTTTATGCCCTGCATAGAAATCAGATTTAGCTTCTTAGCATAAAATTCAGGTAAAATCGAAACTAATCCTATTTGAAAATTCTTTTGTATTTCTGAAAAAAACAATAAATTTTCCATTCCGTTAATGTATTTACTTGGATTTCGTAGTTGCTCTATAGTCAATCTATCTTCAACGTATTGTTGAAGTGCATCAGAGCCTAAACCACCTTTACATTCAGCAACTAAAATAACAAGACCGTCTTTTTTGATTGCATTAGAACAATTCCAAAGTGAAGAAAATGAATTTCCAAGATTGTCATTACTTCCATCTTTTCCAGTGCTTATCACCATCGTTTTATGTTGACCAACATCTTTGATAAAATTTGATTCAAGGATTTTTGTTGACGCAATAGTTTCTGAAGGGTGCCCTATTGAAAAATCTACAATTCCGTCAGAATTTGCAATAATCTCCATTCCCTGAATTTCAAAATTATCTGCAAATTTTTTTGCTTCAGTTAAGCTTTCAGGATATTGTCCGGGAGCAGGAAGGTTTCCTTGTCTTTTTGCATATGCCGAAAGCATTGATTCCTGACCAAATTTTTTGATAAGACGAGTGGAAATAGTCTCATATCCAAATAATCCATCAAATTCCATCTCCCCCATGAATATAAGATTTGAATTAGAAATGCCAACATCATCAAATTCATTTATTGAACTTCCTTCAGGTAACCCTGATTTTACTAAATTTAGGATTTTTTTATCAGTTAATATTTTTGGGAATGGTTTTGATTTTTGTTCACATAATGTAAACAAAGAAGAGATAATTTTTAGAATAGATTTAGAATTATGTAATACTACTAGTTCCATGGGTTTAGACAAATCAAGTGTGTTTAATTTTTCATTGATCTCTGAATCGTCTAGAATTTTACCTTCAGAATCAATTTTTTGCTCTAAATTTTCAGCTTTTATGTCCAAAACTACGTCAGTGATACCATAATTTAACCAGATTTCAGGCATAATTATTACTCAATACAAAACAAAATAAATCAAGTGTAGTTAACTTTTGTATGGAATTTGTGAAAGAGTTTACAATCTTTTTGCATCAAAATGGCATAATAAAATTTGGGAACTTTACGCTAGCAAGTGGAAAACAGAGTTCGTATTATGTTGATTTACGATTAGTTCCAAGCTATCCTCTTGAATTTAGAAAAATGGTAAAATTTCTTGAAAATGAAATTGGGCAAGATATTGGATTAGATAATTTTGATTCAATTGTTTCAGTTCCTACAGGAGGTTTAGTAATTGCATCAGCATTGGCAATTGAAACTGTCAAGCCCCTAATCTATGTTAGAAGTAAGCCAAAAGATTATGGAACATCAAAATTCGTTGAAGGAAAAATTCATGATGGTATGAAAGTTGTAATGATTGATGATGTTGCTACCACTGGAGGTTCTATTGTTAATGCAATAAAATCTTTGAAAGAAGTAAACATTTCAGTAAAAGATGCATATGTTATTGTAAACAGAATGGAGGGGGCAGATGAAGCATTACTAGAATTAGGAGTGAAAATGCACTCAATTCTAAATATTTTACAAATTACAGAAGATTTATTTGAAAAAAATCTAATTGATGCAAATATCCTAGAAAAAGTAAAAAAACAAATTAACAAATGAGTAATGGCCGCTCAGTCAAATGCCTTCCAATCATCAATTCAGATATAACTCTGATTCTTCATCGCTGCCAGATAATTTTTAATTGGCTCATTTTAAAACTAATGGAAATAATGGGCCCGAAGGGCTTCGATCCCTTGGCTCACCGGTTATGAGCCGGTTACTCTACCAAGCTGAGTTACGGGCCCTAAGCAAAAGAATTATTTCTCAGATATAAAATGTTATGAGATTAACAATATTCTTCGTAACAACTGTCAAGCAACAAATTTTGTGCTGAAATTGATCTATCAGCAATTTCAATCAAGTTGCTAGAGTCAACTGAAGACTTCTCCAATATATTTCTCCAAGATGCCGCATGTCTAATGTCAGCTTCTGTATGAAGTTTGAAGTATTCTGTAGCTTCATTGCTAGTCTTTCCATAAAATTCTGCCAAGCCATCAAGTTTAGTTTGACTAATTTTAGGAATTTCTTTTTCAAAAGCATACATGGCACAAGCACCACCATCAAAAGTATCCATTAATTGATTCAAGTCAGATACTGCTTTTTGGGTTTTAGTTGTTCCAGAATATGAAGTTAATTCATCTTCAGATATTCCAAATTCGCCGGCAAATGCAATCCAGGATTTAATATGATCAGATTCTTCTTGTTGATTTTCTACCAACTCACTAACTAGAGATTCAGGAGATTTTTTAATAATTGGAGTCATAAAAGATGGAACGGCTTTCACAAGTTGAAAGTATTCTTTAGAATAACCTGCTAGAGATTCCTGTGTTAATTTTCCATCAGACCACATTTGGTAAAATGGGTGTTTTAGTAAACTTCTTTCTTCTATCATTTCATCAATTTTCTGTATTATGTTCATGATTCATCTTCAATAATGCCAATAAAAAAATCTTTGTGGTTTACAAAAGATTTTATGGTCATAAGAAATAATTTTCATGGGTTCCAGTGGTGTAGACCGGTCAAGCATTTTGCCCTTTCAAGGCAAAGATCCCGGGTTCAAATCCCGGCTGGAGCACCAAGATTTATTTACTTATAGCAAAGTTTTTTCATCAGGTCATCTTGGACAGGAAAAATATCGAGATAAATCCTCTACTTGAAACTTATGGAAAATACATTGAGCGAATTAATCAAGCATTAGACGATGAACTCTCCCTTTATTCAGAATCGGAATTTATTGAACCTTTAAAATATTCCTTAGAGGGAGGAAAACGAATTAGACCCATAATTTTGAATTTGGCAGCTGAGAGTGTAGGTAAAATTGATGATAATGTCCTTTCAGCTTCATGTGCTGTCGAATTTCTTCATATGGAATCAATCATTCATGATGATATTATCGACAATGAAACAATGAGAAGGCAAAAAGATCCTTTTCATGTAAAATATGGCTATAACACCAGCGTATTAACTGGAGATTTTGTTTTAGGATTAATTCTTGCGATTTCTTCTAGATTAGACAATGCTAGAATTACAAAAGATTTGGCTACTACTGCCATGCAAATGAGTGAGGGGGAAATGATTGAAGGTATATTGGAAACTAGTAAGGATGTAACATTTGATGATTATCTTAAAGTTATTGAATACAAGACGGCAGTCGCATTTCAAGTTGCAGCTAGGATAGGGGCAATCATTGCAAATGGAACTGAAGAGCAAATTGAGGGTTTAACTGAATATGGAAAAAATATTGGAATTGCGTATCAAATTAGAGATGATTTGTTAGATTGGAAAAATGAAGATAAATTATTTAATTTATTAGTTAAGAAAAGTTCTGATCCTCGAGATGTATTTAACAAAATGGAAGAAATGTTAAAAGAATTTTCAGAAAAAGCAAGATCTGCATTAAGAAAAATTCCAGATAATGATGCAAAAATAAATCTAGATAATTTAATTAAATTTGCTTCGTTTAAGGCATAAGATCTAAACTAATTATCGGAGTTGCAAATTCTACAAATTTAATTAATGGTTCTGGATATACACCAAATCCTACCAAGAAGATTGTTGAGAAAATCATAACAGCTATAATGGATTTTGGTTCTGCAACTCGCTTTTCAGTTTCTCCTTCAAAGTACATCTTTCTTGTAATCCAACCATAGTAAGCAAGGGATAATGCACTGTTAAGGACACCAGCAATTGCAAGCCAAGGTGCCCACCATATTACTGAACCAGCATCTAAAGCACTTCCAAATAACATCAATTTACTCCAGAATCCTGAAAGTGGAGGAATTCCTGCCAAAGCAAATAATGCAATAACTAATCCTAGTGCAGTAATTGGCATTCGTCTTCCAAGTCCCTGTAATTTGTCAATGTGAGTGACTGCAAGTGTTGTGACAATGCCTGTAACTGCAATAAATGCAGCACCTTTCATTACTGCGTGATTCATAATTTGATACAAAGAACCCTGTAAACCAAGAGAACTATATGGTGCAACTGCAAGTCCAATCAAAATGTATCCTGCATGTGCTATACTAGAATATGCTAACATTCTAGAAATGTTCTTTTGCATAATTGCAGCAACATTTCCAATAGTCATAGTCATTACTGCTATAATTCCTAGAGCCAAAGTCCAATCAAGATTCAAAACAACCATTCCAAGAACTACGATTCTAATTGTTGCAGCAAATCCTGCTTTCTTGGTTGCAGCAGCTAATAGTGCTGTAATTGTAGGTGGAGCACCTTCATAGGTATCTGGAAGCCATTGATGAAAAGGTACGAGTCCCATTTTGAATCCAAATCCTGCAATAAACATTCCAACAGAAAGTAATGCAAGTGGTAACATAGAAGGATCAAGAGTTGAATAACCTTGAATGACTTCGCCAATATTTGTAGAACCTGTTAATCCATAAGAAATTGAAATCCCGTAAACTATGATTGCAGAAGACAATGCACCAAAGAGGAAATATTTTAGAGCAGCTTCATTAGAGCTTGGATTCTTTTTCATATATCCAACCAAGATGTATGTTGGAATACTCATCAGTTCCCATGCAACAAATAACATTATCAAATCAGTAGAATATGCTACTAGCACCATACCAATAGTTGCAAGTAAAATTAGTGAATAGTAAACGGCAGGAGAGTTATGCTTTCGCATATAATTAAAAGATCCGACAGTTGTGAAAATAGCAACAATAAGCATTGCAATTGCAAAGAATCCTCCAAATGCATCATCTACAATTACGTCTTCAGAAAATAGAGCAGAGGATGCAATATTTTCTGCATAAAATTGGTATCCAACATACCCCATGGATAGAATTAATGCTGCAAATGCAATGACTGCATAAAATGAGTTTGAGCCTTGTTCTTTTCTTGCAATGCTGATTATTGGAAGAAGAATTCCAACAGTGCCCAAAATTGCAATTAATACCAATGGCGTTGAAGTAATTTCTAACATTTCATCATTTCTCCTATATCAACAATATCAGAACTACGAATAGTAATCCTGCTCCAAATACGAATAGATATGATTGTGAAACACCGGTTTGAGTTCCTTGAACGACTTTGGCACTCCATCCAACTGCTTTTTGGACTCCAGCATTCATACCATAATCGATAGCGGTCTTTTCAAAGTATCGGAATACTCCTCTTGCCAACCATAATGGTGCTACAACAAAGCACCAGTAGATAATTGCATTAAGATACCATCTGTTTAAGAGTAATTTATGAATTGCATAAAAGACAATGTTAGAATTTATAAATTTCACAGGGTCGACCCATCTGCCAATATAGAATATGTAACCAAGACCAATTCCCGTAGCAAATGCTACTAATGAAGAACCTAATGCAACAGGATTAAGTCCTTGCAAGAATTCTGGTAATATTGATGCCTCTTCTGTAATATGTTCAGTGTGAATACCGTAGGAATTTTCAAGATAATCTACAAACGTACTATGGAGTCCTTCTTCTGCGGATAATCCAATAAGACCAATTCCAATAGTTAAAACTGCAAGAATTCCATATGGAATCCACATAGATAATGGTGCGTCATGAATATGATGTCCTTCTTCTTCCATCTTTTCAATATGTTTACTCTTCTTTCCAAAGAAGACCATTCCAAGCATTCGAGTAGTGTAAAATGCAGTAATCATTGCAGTAACCACTGCAATTATGTATAGTGGTAATGCCCATTCACTTCCAGATTCATATACAGATGCAAAGATTGCATCCTTACTCCAGAAACCTGTTGTGATAAATGGAGCTCCCATCAAACCAAGACCTGCTGCCCACATGAATGCATATGTTTTCTTCATTTGTTTTCGTAGACCTCCCATATCTGTCATAAATCTAGAACCAACAGAATGTAACAAGAAGCCTGCCGCCATAAACAATGAAGCTTTAAACATTGCGTGAGAAATTAAATGGAAAAATCCTGCAGTATAACCGTCAACATATTGATGAGACAATCCTGCAACACCTAATGCCATCATCATATAACCAATTTGAGAACCAGTTGAATAAGCAAGAACTTTCTTAATTTCAGGATTAACCATTGCTTGGGTTGCAAGTAATAATGCAGTAATTGCACCAACCCAAGCAATAACTTCAAAGAATTGATCAGCCATAATTCCTGCAGCACCTAATGCAAATACAAGAGGACCAATTCTTGCCACCAAGAAAACACCTGCCTTTACCATAGTTGCTGCGTGAATTAATGCAGATACAGCGGTAGGACCAGTCATAGCTTCTAACAACCACTCGTTTAGTGGAAACTGAGCTGATTTTCCCATAGCACCTCCGAAGAGAAGAAGGAATGCAGGAACCAAAAGTCCTTGGGCAGACATTGTAGTTGCCCATGTTGTGTCTTCCAATAATTCTTTAAATCCAAATGTACCTGCAAATAAAAATATCAAAAGCATGCCAGCAATCATCATCACATCACCGACTTTGGTCATGATGAATGCCTTCATTCCAGCATGAGTTGGAGAATAGTAATCTAACATACCAAGAACGGTTCGGCCTTCAACTCCAACATGATCTTTCTTTTTGTCACGATACCAAAAGCTGATCAATGCATATGACGCAAGTCCTACACCCTCCCATCCAAAGAATACTTGTAACAAGTTATCAGATAGTACGATTAATTGCATTGAACCGATAAAGAACAACATCCAGAACCAGAATCTTGTAATGTCTTTATCGCCTTTCATGTATCCTGTACTGTAAATCATAATGAGGAATGAAATCCAACCAACCACGTTTGCCATTATTATTGAAAGCGGATCTGCTAAGACTCCAGCTTTAAGACCAAGTGCATCTATCCACATTATTTGATCATGTATTTCATGAGCCTCCAAAGCCATTGGAAGAAGTGATGCTGCAGATAATGCACTCATCAAAGCAAATGCAACTGCAACATATCCAGTTGCATGTTTTGATAATTTCCCAACACCAGGAATAATCAATGCAGCTGCAAATGGCAGAATCCAAACTAGCCAAGCACTTGCTGCTCCAATTTCAAATGGTAATCCGAAAGATTCTATTGCCATAATCTAAACTCCCAACACTCCGTTCATGTATGGAATTATTGTCTTCAAGAAAATATCTGGATAAATTCCAACTACAATTGAGAAACCTGCAAGTACCATCATTGGAGCAGTCATGTACCAACTTCCTTCCTTCACATGTTCAAGATGCTCAGGAGTTTTTCCAAAGAATATACGTTTTAGCATCCATAGCATGTAAGACATTGTAAGAGCTGTTGCGATTAGACCTAGACCAAATGTTACTGCTCTAAGTGTTGAGCCTTCTTCAATTGCAGTCTCTAATGCGCCGAAAAAGAGAATCCATTCTCCCATGAAACCACTTGTTGGGGGAACACCCATTATTGTTAATGCACCAATAACTGCACATACTGCAGTGATTGGCATCTTTCCTGCTAATCCTCCAAGTTTAGAGATACTTCTAGTTCCAACTTTGACAATAATAATTCCGGCCATCATGAAAAGAATGCCTTTACCAATGGCGTGTGTTACATACATCATCTCAGCACCTGCAAGACCAAGTACAGAAATTGAACCAATACCAAATAGGATGTAACCCATCTGACTAATACTAGAATATGCAAGCATACGTTTCAAGTCATCTTGCATCAGTGCCATTGCACCGCCGTAAATCATTGTAACAAGACCCCAAATATGGAACCATATTGCAAGATCTGCATACGCTGCAGGTAAGAATTCAACAATTAATCTGAAAATACCATAAGCACCAATTCCGATCATGGCAGGGGACAATAATGCACTGATTGGTGTTGGTGCAGAACCGTGAACATATGGAAGCCAAATGTGGAACATAAAGACTGCTAGTTTTACACCAAGTCCAATTGAAATCGCAACTGCCGAAAGCATGACAATGTCAGGAGGTATTTCAGATTCGTTGATATCTGCAAAGTCAAAACTTCCAATGGTCAAACCAATCATCAAAAAGCCCAACAATAAAACAACTGCACCGGCATGAGTCCAAAATAAGAACATTAAACCAATCTTTCTTCTTGGACCATCACCCCAAAGAGCAACTAAGAAGAAACCAGGAATTAACATGACCTCAAAGAAGACATAAAATTCAATCAGATTTGTAGAAAGAACTGTTCCAAGCATTCCCATTGCAAAGACAAGGTAAAGTGCAAAGTAAAGTCCAGATTTAGCATTAACATAATTTGTAAGAGATGAAGATTCAACAATGGAGGTTTGGCCGCTTCCAGATGTATTTATTTTTTGTTCTTCTTCAAATTGTTCGTGGAATTTATGAACCATGTATGGTTTTGAATAAATTGCCAAGATTGTAGATAAAACATAAATCATTATTGCAAATGGTGACGCTAGTCCATCTAGTAAGAAACCAAATTCTCCAAATTGTTCAGTCCATGGATAATGTTCCTCTACTGTTCCAGAAAGGGCTGCATTGATTACAAGAATTGTAGTGTATAATAGAATTGCAAATGTAAACCACATTGCATGTGTTGGTCCTACTTTTCTTCCAATAACATATGCAACTGGAGATAAAAGTAATGGTAAGAAAACTGCCTGTAATAGTGCGTATTCCATTATCCCTTCAAGCTCCTAAAGTCTGCAATATCGACATTCTGATACATACGATAAGCTACAATGATTAATGACAATCCGACGGCCACTTCTGCTGCAGCAATTGCAATAGAAAATAATGCCATGGTTTGACCACCACTATGTGGTAAGAATCTACCAAATGCCACAATGTTCAAGTTTGCTGCATTGATAATAATTTCAACTGCAAAAAGCATTCTAATGAAATTACGTTTTACTGCAAGACCATAGATTCCTATGCCGAGCAAGGCAACAGATACTAGTGTAAAATCAATTAGCTCGCTGGTCATTCTCCACATCCTCTCGTCTAGCTAAAACTAGTGAACCTGTAACAGAACCTGCAAGAATTAATCCCATCAAGATTAATGCTGGCCAGTAGTAGGTTACAAAATCAATTCCGATATCTCTAAAGTCAGGAGCAGGCTCATCAGTAGTTATTGTTTTGATTCCAGAATCTAAGAATACTGCACCTAATGCAACCATGAATACAAGCATCAAACCAATACCTGCAAACTTTCTACGTTTGTCTTCAATTTTTTTGAAAATTAATTCTCTTTTTACTAACATTACAGTAAACAAAATCAAAACAGCAATAGAACCAACATAAACTGCTATTTGGAATAATGCAACAAATGGTGCATCAAGCAAGAAAAAGAATCCTGCAACGCCACCCAAAGTTCCCATTAAAGCAATGGAACCATAAATCAGTGATCTCATTTCAAGTGCTGCAATTGCAGAACCAATTGTAATTACAGCTAATGCAAGAAAAACAGCATCAGCCATGTGTTGCACCTCTATCGGAAATTTGTATTTCACTGTCTTGTGCAACGTATGGTTTTACCTGTAGTTGAGCAGGAGTATAGATTAGACCTTCTTTTGAAAATGAGGATAGTTCATAATCATTAGTCATGTATAATGCATAAAATGGACATGCATCAACACAAAGACCACAGAAAACACATTTTCCATAATCAATTTGTGGCATGATTGATTTTTTATTGTGTTTTTGTTCTTCTGGAACTTTTACCATTGCAATAGCTTCTGCAACACCTTCACATGCAATTGAACATAATTGGCAACCAGTACAGTGATCATGGAATAGCATATGACGTCCTTTTAGTCCAGCAATACCAACACCTGTTGATGGATCAAATTGGTATCCATCACCTACAAACTTTAGTTTCTCTTCAGGATAACGAAGAGTGAATCTCTTCATTGCAATATGTTTAATTCCAGAATTTAATGCACGAATAATACCAGTTGCAGTTCCCATTATTGTAATCCTCCTGGCCCTAACACTCCAGCGTAAAGTAAGCCAAGTGCAATAAAGATGTTAACGAAAGCTAGTCCAATTAATTTGCCCCATCCAAGATTCAACAACATGTCAACTCTAATTCTTGGGAATACACCTCTTGGTAACAATATGAAGAATATGACACCAGCAGTTTTCAAAATAAACATAAGTGTACCATTAAGCATTTCTTGTGTAAATAATGGTAATCCAGGAGGATTTAGAGTGACAGGACCCATTGTAATTCCATTTGCAAGGATTTCTGCTGGGAATTGAGGTACGATCATTGGACCATTCCAACCACCAAGAAATAATACAACAAACAAACCTGCAAACGCGTAAAGTTTTAGATATGTTCCTAATTGGACAAGACCATACAGCATTCCAGATAATTCTGTTAACCATCCAGCGACAATTTCACTTTCTGCCTCTGGTAAGTCAAATGGAATTCTTTCTAATTCTGCAAGCATTGTAATGAAAAATACAATAGCACCTACTGGTAAAAATACAATCCATGGGAAGACAGATTGACTTGCAGCAATTTCAGATAGATTTAGAGAACCAGTTAACATAACAACGCCCAGCAAAGATAGAATTAATGGAATTTCAAATGAAACCATTTGGAATAAAGCCCTGATACCACCAATGAATGGGAATTTACTGTTTGCAGACCATGCAGAAAGAATTGTAATGATCGGGAAGAATCCAATTACTGCAAACACTCCTAGCAATCCCAAGTCTACATCTGTAACTACCCAACCAGGAGCTACAGGAATGAATGCAACAAATGCTGCTGCTGCTGCAACAAAGAGTACTGGGGCTGCCCAGAAAATTGGTTTATCAGCTTTTGCAGGAATAATAATTTCTTTTGAGATTAATTTTAGTCCGTCACCCATTAATTGTAAAATACCTTCAAACTTTCCACAGTAAAAAGGACCAACTCTTAATTGTAATTTTGCAAGCATTTTTCTTTCAACAAAAATTGTGCCAGCTGCTAGTAATGCTGCAAATCCAAATCCAGGAAATGCCATTACTCTAAAGATGTCAGTTCCCATGAATGCTTTGACAACAGGAAGAATTCGTGACGGGTCTGCCAACCAAGTTAATGCAAGAAATGGTGTAAGTAATTCTCCATTGATTACTGGCAACTCAATTACAAATAAAATCATGAAAACTGCTGGAAGACCAACTAAAACTAGTAGCAGTATTATCCAGAAAACATTATCAAGTAATGATTTGATAAATTCACTTAGTTTGAATTTTGGTGCAATGACTGACATTTATCGGTCTGCCTCCACAGGCCAATAGTTTAGACTCCAATAAACAGATGGCATGTTACCTAGTTTTTCACCTCTGAGAAGATTTGGTAATGCAATCAGATTTCTAAATGAAGGAACACTCAACTTTACTCTGTATGGTTCTACTTTTCCATCAGATACGATATAGCAACCTAATGATCCTCTACCTGACTCTACACGCTTGTATACGGAATCAAGTCCTTTACCTTTTGGATTTGGTTTTAGTTTAGTTCTAACAGATCCTGACTTTGGAATTTTTTGTAATGCTTGTCTAATAATATTACAACTTTCCAACATGTCAAGCCATGGAATTTTGGATCTTGCATAAGAGTCCCCTTCCTTCATGACATTAGTATGAACATCTAATTCTTCATAGACATCATATGGTTCCTTTACTCTAAGATCATAATCAACACCACTTGCGCGGAGTACAGAACCAGTTGTTCCATATCGAATTGCATCTTGTCTAGATAGAACACCAGTATCTCTAGTTCTGGCAATCAAAATGGGGTTATCATAAAAGATTGCAGCATATTCTTTGATACGTTTTTCAAAATAGTTAACTTGACGTAAACAAACATCTTCAAAGTTTGGTGGTAAATCATTTCTAACTCCACCTGGAACAAAATATGCATGTGTAACTCTTGCACCAGTTATTTTTTCCATAAGATCAATTAAAAGTTCACGATCTCCTGCTGGCCACATAAACATTGTAGAGTGACCTAAAAATATTCCATAAATTGCAAGCCAATACATTATGTAAATACATCTGTTTAGTTCAGATGCAATAACTCTAACATATTTTGCACGTTCAGAAACTTCAATTCCAATAATTTCTTCAGCTCCTAAAACATAAGGATACAATACATTACATGAATCATGAATTACTGGTCTTTCCAAGTGAGGAATGTTTAGAATATAATTTCTATATTCAGCCATCTTTTCTTCTCCACGATGAACGTATCCAGGATCAGGATCACATGCAACAATGTAATCACCGTCAATTTGTACAATAAGTCTCATGTGTCCAGAACCAGGATGTTGTGGTCCAACATTGAGAGTCATTATTCTCTCATCTACTTTTTGGAGTGCTAATCCTGGTGGTAATTTAAAAGTCATCTCTATCTTCCTTTTATTGTAAAGTCCTTTCGAAGTGGAGGCAAGTCTGCCCAATCTTCTGGTAAAAGTAATCGTCTATTATCTGGATGACCTTCAAAGAAAACACCGAACATCTCAAAAACTTCTCTTTCATGAAATTCTACACTGTAAAATACATCTCTAAGAGTTGGGAGTCTAGTAGCATCATTTCCAGGAATTGGATTTGTTTCTCTTTGTGCTCTTGTAGCTAAAACTAGAATTTGTCTTGCTAATGAAGAATCATCATAGGATCCTATATGATAAACAACTTCAATTTCATTATCTTGTGGATAATCTACACCTGAAACAGATTCAACATGGTCATAATTTAGTCCATCACGAATGAATTCAGCAACATCATGAACATTTTCTCTACCAACATTAATTCTAACTCTATCTTCTTTTACAAATCCAACTTCAACTTTATCGCCAAATTTTTCAACAATTTTATCAGAAATACTTTTTTCAAACGCAGGTATCACTACAGGTACTATTTCAGGTTTTTTTACTACAGGCTTTGGTGGTGATTCTACTTCAGAAGTGTCATCTGCATTAGGATTTTCAGTTTCAGTACTCATTATACAAACTTCCTAGCCTTCATTCTCTTAATTTTTTCTTGCAATAACATACATCCTTGGATAAGAGTTTCAGGTCTAGGTGGGCAGCCTGGAACATAGACATCAACTGGAATAATTCCATC
>JAPFBP010000051.1 GCA_029250275.1 Candidatus Nitrosopumilus sp.
GATTGATTATTGGAGTCTATGTTGGAATTCAATTTACTGTGTCATTTTTAATTGAAATGAGGCGGTCTTTTTCAAATATGTTTAGTTTAAACGGTTCATTTGAATTATTTTCACGCTTATCTGCGTCTATTTTAATCTCCAAGACAGGTTCAAGCCTCTATAGATTCTACTTTTAAGATATGCTAAAGTTCTCTGATTATGGAAAGTGTGATAATCCGAGAGGCTTCTGACAAAGACATATCCACAATCCTTGAATTATTGTATGATTTAGGACGCCCAAAACCACAAAAAGATTCGGATGTTGACATATTTAGAAAATTAGTAAAGAAATACGTTACAGATTCAGATAAGCAAATTCTAGTTGCAATACTTGATAAAATGAAAATTATTGGTATGGTAAGTGTGATATTTTTACCACGACTTAACCAATCTACTTTGGAGTTGTATATTCCAGAATTAATTGTTCTTAAAAAATATCGCAATCAAGGAATAGGTAAAAAATTAATCAATTCTTGTATACTTCTTGCAAAAGAGAAAAACTGTCATAGAATTAGGCTAGAATCTGGAAATCAACGAAAAGAATCTCACCAATTCTATAAGCATTTAGGATTTGAAGAATCTGCATTTTCTTTTACAAAGTGTCTGGATTGACTCCAAGAATGGTTCAGGCCTTATAGAAATTGAACCAAGAAAGTTTTGACTGATCATTAGTATCATTTTCGGTAAGTGCATGTTTAGTTTTTATCATAAATAGGGATAATGGGATAAATACAGTCACAGTATGTGTGATTTTCTCTTTCCTACTTTATCTAATATTGTACCTGAAACTGTTCTTGTACCATGACCTACATCTTTTCTCATTCCTTCCACAAAACTTAGAATTGTTTTTCCAGCTCCAAGATCATCCATGATGAAAAGTGACAATATGTCAAATATCATCTCCGATTACATGTCTGTAAAGAAGATTATAAAATAAATATTTCTTACATTCTTCTAGATATATTTTCTGGATTCTGTAATTTATTTTCTTTTTACTATTGCCATAAAGAACAGTATCAATATGCCTAAAGTAATTGCTGAAAGCAAAATATCCATTGTATCTTCCTCTAACAAATTAAAAAATTCTTCAAGATAGTCAAAAAATAATTGAATCGCAAATAAAGCAAATGCCCCTGCTGCAAACAAAATTCTTTTCATGCCTGTATTGCGATATGCAGATAATGATAACGCAAATAATCCCAACGAAAATCCAATAATTGCAAATTCTACAACATCTGAAATACCTAATGATTCCGTTTGTAGAAAGATTTCAGAAAACATTCTATTCCTCATTCTCCGAAGATATTACAAGGAACATTTCAGCCAGTCTACTACTTAATTTACTCCACAAGTTTGGATGATAATGTTTCATTATGGATATTACCTGTTTTGATGATATTTTTAATTTGTATCTCTTGAATTTACCTTCTTGAATGTGTTCTATTAATCCTGTTTCCTCAATCCTTTTTAGATGCCAGTTAATTGATGCTGGTGCAATTCCTACATGTCTTGCAATATCTGCTTGAGTAGGATCCGTCTTCTCTAAGATTATCATTATGATTTCTCTTGCAGATTCTTGATTGAGAATTTTAAGAATTTCTCTTTCATCTTGCTCAAAGAGTCCTACTGGAAAAAAATATTTGTGAAAATTTTGCTTTTCTGAAATTATCTTTCCTTGTTTTTCAAGTAAATTAAGATGATATTGTATTGTTCCCATTGACATTTTTACTTCCCTCTTGACGTATCGCATGTGACATCCTGGATTGTCTTGTATGAATTGTAATACTTTGGTTGTATTACTGTTAGGCCCATCATCCACAATTCACCGACCTTCTGTCCTGTAGAAAAATCCTGCTAACTCCATTTTTTGTCAACGACCTGATGATACTTTCTTTAGTTATAATGCTTGTAGAACAATTATCTGACAAATTGAAGGTATTTTCATAAAACAGTGACAAAATTCATTCTCAATATTAACTCAGTAAATTGTTATGAGTGTCATTATTTTCTATAATGTCTTTTTTTGTGACAGAAAGATAGATTACTGTACCTAAAATTGTGGCAAGGAAAAAGATACTTGTAATTACTACCCCCAACTCCATTCCACCACTTTCCAAATCCTGAGAGAGATAATCTCCTATTGAAGCTCCAAGTGGACGAGTTAGAATATAGACAATCCAAAATGAAGCTACTGTGTGTAATTTAAAGCCAAAACGAGCGATGGCAACAGATGCTATCATCATACTAAAGATAGCAATGGAGACTAGGTAACCCAACTCCATAGTCTCAGAGAGTAGATCCCCTGCAGCTGTTCCTAATGAAAATGTGAATAAAATAGCAATCCAGTAAAATATCTCTCTTTTAGTTGTGTTTACTGCATGAATTGACAATGTCTTTTCTTTCATATACCAAATACCAAAGGTTGCAGCAAGTAGAACTGTGAATACTATACTAGTAATTTCTAAAGGTATTTCATAATTATCTGTCAAATCATCTGTGATGAGTGTTCCTACAATACTAATCAAAACAACTGTAAGCCAGTAGATTCCTGGTATGTATTTTTTAGATTTGAATTGAAAAACTAGTGTTACAACAAGTATTGCTCCAAAAATTAGTGTTAATCCGTCAAGTCCAATGTTAAACGTCTCGTCTATCAAATCTGCACCAGTTTCCCCAACAGTAGTTGATAGAACCTTGATAATCCAAAAGAACAACGTAATTTCAGGTACTTTGTTTAGCATACGTCTACCAGTTGATGTAGGGATAGTATTTTCCATGTTGTTCATCTCGTTTTCAATCAATTTTGCTTAAAACCATTGTAGTACAGACATCTAGCATCAAAACTTGCTTGCTATTGTATTTGCTTAAAACCATTGTAGTACAGATAGCTATCAAATAAAATTTTTAGTATTAATTTTAAAAATAAAAAACAGTATGCTAAAAAATAAAATGTATTTTGATAAACTAAATTAAAAACTAATACAAAGATCTAACAATATACAGAAAATTATGCTTTTATGATGCCTATCTAAAATCAATACTTAGCTTTTTGTCTCTCAATGGTAATAAGTTAAATTTGCATATTCTTTTTGTGGTGATACAAAAAGAAAAGAAATAATGTCCTATTTCCTGTCAGTGGTTTCTCCAACCACTGTTTTTAATTTACTTTAACTAATTTTTTCATAATATGACTAATCATTAGACTATGAGGCGCTGAATTGATTCTTAACTGATTAGATTTTTTATGTGATTGAGATGTGCTCAAATTAATCTAGAACAATCATCTAACAAAACAAGACAAATCAGTAATATGTTGTGACTATTTTTAATCCTAGTTTAGCTTTTTGTCTCTCAGTACTAATATACAAAATCTGAGTCATTGATTTCATGACAAATAGTACAAGTCACAAAGAACGAATAGGAATTATGGTAGCTGTTGTAGCCATTGCCCTAGGAATGTTTACTGTAGGTAGTTCATATGCTGCAGGCTCATTATGGGGAATTGGTTCAGCTCAAATTTCTATCGATGAGGCAGCTGCCATTGGAATTGCTCATCTAAAAACAGAATCTTGTAATCTAACTACAATATCAATTGAAAGAGATGGTGGATCTTTCATCTACAGCCTAGAATTTGGTACAGATGATCAAGAGGTTTCAGTAGAAATTGATCCACATACTGGTGAAATTCTAACTGTAGAAGGAGAGATATCTGGATTATCATCTGATAATGGTTCAATCTGTTCAGATGATATGGAAGATGAAGAATCTGATGATGATGAAACTGATGATGGAAAATCAGTTAGTGATGGCGACGGCGAAACCGATGATGAATAATAGATAAAAAATCTATTCTCCTTTTTTATTTTTTTTATACTAGCAAAATGAACTTGCGTATAATACAATTATCTAACAATTAGTTTTTTTATAATATAATTTTATAACTAATTTTTAAAATCACTTAGAGTTGTGTCTCACTTTTGTTATTAACTAAAATATAATATTACATTCATGCAAAAACAAATATTTCCAAATCATTTGGAATGGGAATCTGCACCATCAGAAAATCTGGTTTCTAGTTTTCCAGAAAGAAGCAGACAAAAAAATTACAGACATAGTATCAAAGCAAAAGAGTATGGGTCAATAGAGAAGATCTTCAGAGAAGAAATATCTAGACGAGTATATCCTGATTTTAGGTATTCTTGTCCTTACTGTGGAACATTGGATGTTATAGTCAAAGTGTCCAAATCAAGATGGGCTCTAGAAATTAATTGTCTTGAGTGCAAGAAAATTTCTTTGGATCATGTAAATGGAGGAAATACATAATGTCTTTGCTAACAAGTGAGGAATTTTTCTCATGTGATTTGTTTTGTTCTGAATTGAAACAAAATTCTGAATTTTTGTTCATAGGATTTGTGAATAAGAAAGGACGAATAGTCGCATATGGGAAAAACTCTCTGAATTTTCATGATGAAAAGAGTCTTGAGATGTTTGTCATGGAAATTGCCCTTGATTTTTCAATGAAAAATGAGTTCAATGAGGTTTTAGGAAATATTGTGTATACCGTAACCAAGAGAGAAAATAGTAATGTAATCTGTATTCCTATGGATGAATTTATCTTGGTAATAATTGCAGATAACAATTCTAATGTAGAGGGAGTTGTGAATGAAGTCTATCACACTCTATCTAAATTTACTAAATCTGAGGTAGGACTACATGAACTTGTATGATACAATCTGCATTCAATGTGTGAAATGCAATAAGTTCATTGGAGAAGCAGATTGTGATGTAAAAATTACTAGTGCTGAATGTGGAAAATGTAAAAATTCCGCCAAGTAGTTCTTTGATTAACATCTATCTGCGTCCATTTCTATCTCCATTTGATAGGTAAATACCTGTAGAATTGAATCTAAATTCAAGAAAAATAATTTCATTATTGTCTCTAGGTAGTGTTTCAAGAAAAGTTGTTGAAAATGTTACTTGTCCTGTAATTTTAATAGACATAGAAAATATCTAAAAAAACAATCTAAATTATTCTTCTTTAATTTCTTTTTTCAGTTCCTTCAATGTTTCAAGATATTCCTTTTTCATTAAATTCTCAGACTTTGTTTTGTTGTTCTTGTTCTTTTCTGGTATTTTTTTTGATTCTGTATTAGTACATTATAGTGAATGGTAAATATATCCTTGATCTAAATATCATTTAGATGTGAATGAAGTCAAAACTAGGGTTGTTTAATAGACTCATAACACAATGTACTACATGAAAAAAGTCAATGAAAAAACCAGTGAAAATCTGAAAAAATCAAGAATTGAAAATATATCTGATGAAGAATTTCCTCCAAAAACAGATACTCAAAAGCAACCAAAACTTGACAGAAAAACCAACAAGAGAAAATCACACAAGTCGATTCAGTAAATCTAATTTTTTTATTATATCTTAATTAACTAGAAAGACATAACGTAATGTATGTCATTTGTGTTAAATCCACTAACTGAAATTTTAAATGAAATTAAAAATGAACTAGCCAATAAGATTTCTTTGGCAAAAAATGCAGATACAAAAATAGATGCAAGAAAACTTGCTCTACAGTCAAATACTTTAAACGATATAATTTTGACTTCTAATCTTTCTGATGCAAACAAGATGATGTTACAAAAATTCTCTCTATCTCTACAGAATAGTTCAACTGTTCAGAGTCTGAGATATGAAAAACAGGATCTTGAAAGAGTACTTTCCAATCTGGCGGCATCTGATTCCAGTGGGACTAAATCTTAAATTCATTTACGGTGTTGAACTTTTAGTTTGATACTCTCAATTATGTAATGATTTATTCTAACTTGTTGAATGAAGAGATAATGTCGCTAGCACTCGAAGATGCAACGGTTGATTTTATGACTGGCAATCAAAGTCACCATCTCGAAAATCACTTTTTGGTGTGTAAACCATCGTAAATTCAAAAGTGACTCTTTGTCTCAAATATGTACTAAATAGGCAAACTTTTGTAACCTTGAGATGTATCTTTTAGTTAATTCAAGTATTTCTATGACAATTATGTATATTCCAATTAGGCCAAGTAGGAGAGATCCAGAAGATGATACAATTGAAAATGCTGAAGATTGACACCCGCTCCAAATTTCTAAAATGATCTGACAAATTTATAAAGTCGAGATATTTATTTGCCTTTTTAGGATTTAATAATATGTGGAATTGGAATTTAATTTTTGGAATATTCATAATTTCTAGTCCAATTCTATTTGCAATGATTGCCTTTCCTGATTCCATAGCTTGGAGCTGGAATGAGGGACGCGGTGGTTATTTTTTTGCTTTGATCTTTATTGTTGCTGAATTAATTGGACTACATATAGTAATTTCAAAGAAAAAATTACTCGTTGTACTTCCTCTGGCTTTAGCTACTATTGTATACCTTGTTTCTTTGGAATATGGTTTAAGAGAATACATTATTGAATCTGCAGAATTCTTTGATGTACAATTAATCTATTCTTGGACATGGATGTGGGATTTTGTAGTTATGGCAATCTTTATTGTTGCGGCATTGAGTATTTTCTTTGGAAAACGCTGGATTAGAATTGCTCCAGCTGGTCCAATATTTCTTACAGGTACTGCAATAATTCTTTCACTTGATGCGTTTTTCCCATATGATACACTTGGTCCATTACAATACATTGTTCCGTATTTTGTTCAAGCAAATGTTTGGATAATCACTACCTTTGACATTGGAACTGCAGTTGCTAGAGATAATGTAATGTTCTTACGTGGTGATCATGGTTCTATGGCCCTTCAGGTATTTTGGCCATCAGCTGGTGTCCACAGTATCATAATTTTTTCATTAGTGATTGGAGCATTCATGTTAAAACTAAATATTCATAGGAATAGAAAAATAATTTATTTTATTTTAGGAATTATTGGAACCATTTGTGTCAATCTAATCCGAATTTTTTCATTATCCTGGTATGCACTAAAAGTCACAACTGATCCTGTTGCGTGGGAGGAATATCACAAAATAGCAGGTGAGATAATGTTCTTGCCATGGCTATTTGCGTTCATTTTTGTAGTAATTATCATAGAATCAAGACGTTTGAAAAAATCAGAAAAATAAATCTCATTTCTAAAAATAACTAGTAATATCACTTTGTCCTTGAATTTCTGAAAGTTCTGAAACTTTTACTCCTAATCTTCTAATTGTAATGGTTTGGTTCTCTAATCCTTCTTTTAATAATTGGTCGATAATTTTTTCTAATTCTTCAATACTTGCAGTGGGATTTCTTAACATTCTTGATTTTGATTTGGTTGATAAATCTGATTGTACAAAATGTATTCCTACTGATTTAAACATTTGATTGTTTTTTTTAACCACACTATGTACTTCTTTACAAAGTTCTATGATATTTTCAGATAAGAACTGATAATCTTTTGAGTCTTTTTTTAATGTTGTAATTTTACTATATTGTATTCTTGCTTCACGTTCTTTTACTGGCTCATTATCAATTCCTCTAGCTGCATTGTAGATGTATGCTCCTGTCTTTCTACCAAATTCTTTGTTTAATGTAAAAATATCTATTTTTTTTAAATCTTGAATTGTTTCTAAATTCATCTCCAAAAATCTTTCTTCAGTCTTTTTACCAATGCCTGGAATTTTTCTAATTTTTAATTGATCTAAAAATACTTCAACTTTTTCTGGAGACACCGTTGTTAAACCGTCTGGTTTTTGAAAGTCTGATGCAATTTTTGAAATTAATTTATTTGGTGAAATCCCTATTGAACAACTAAGTTTTATTTTATCTTTAATTGTATTTTTTATCTGCTGAGCTAGGTGATTTGCTCTTTCAAAATTTCCCTCAACTCTTTCTGTTACATCTAGATAAGCTTCATCTCTGCCAACATATTCAAAAATATCTGCACTCTCTTTAATAATCTCCATCGCTTTTTCTGAAATTTCAGAATAAAAATCCATGTCAACTGGTAAAAATACTGCATCTTTTCTTTCTTCGAGTCTTTTTTTTGCAAATGCAATTGGAATTCCTGATTTGACTCCGTATTTTCGAGCAGTGTAATTTGCAGTTGCAATTGCACCACTATCTCCTCCCCTATCTGAAAAAACACAAACACATACTGGCTTTGATTTTAGTTCTGGAGATCTGGTTTCTTCACATTGGGCATAAAAATAATCAAAATCTATGTGGAAAACTACTCTTGTTTCCAATGATTTTCAAACTTGTTTTGATTATTACTATATTGTGTATTCATCTAAATCAAAAACTAAATCTTAGTCACTTTATCTAAAGTGTAAATCCTTCTAATGAAACTAATTGTATCTAAAAATAATTCAAGCCCTTGCAGGCTCATTTATGCAGGACTAATTACCGATTCTCTTCTGCTCACAAAATATACTCCTAGTATCATAATTCCAGCTGCAATTATCTGATACAAATTGATCTGCTCTCCCAAAAATACAGAGGCTGCTACAAGACCAACTACTGATGACATTGAAAATATGGTAATTGTTCTAACTGTACCTACTCTCTTTAGTCCTTGTAAGAAAAAATAAAGTGATGCTGCAAAACCAACAGAGCCAAGTAGTAAAATTGGAATAATTTGTTCCACTTCTATGTTAAAGTCTACTCTGAACACCAATAATGCAATAACCAATAACATCACTCCTCCTATTGCAGATTTCATCTGTACGATATCTGCAACATCCATTTTTTGTGCAAGGTATCTACTAAGATTATTATCAAGTGCCCAAAACAACATGGCGAAAATCAGTAGCATATCCTTGTAGTGTATTTGCTGTAATGTAAAATTTGTAAAATCTAGATTTGTAGTAATAATTACCATTCCT
>JAPFBP010000074.1 GCA_029250275.1 Candidatus Nitrosopumilus sp.
CATGCACAGACAATTTTGCACGGAGTTGGAGACATTACAAATGCCATAACCACATCAAAGACAGACTATCTTGACAAGGAAATATTCTCAAAGAACACCGCTCAATTAGCAGAACAAAGAAAAATTCTTGCAGCACACATATCTGATGGATTAGAAAAGGTGGTGATAGACTATCCCCATCTTCCGGTGATATGTGCAGGAGGCGGTGCATTGATTCCAAAAATGATATCAGAAATTAAAAACGACGTCATAACCCACATCAGCATTGCAGATGATCCTGTATTTTCAAATGCACTTGGAATGCTAAAAAAGGCATCATCATGTGTTTGACTGACAAAGAGAAGAGGATGATCACATCTCCCCTCTCACTTTCTGCACGCCAAAAAAGAAATACAAAATATAGGATAAAGAAAAAAATTCACAAATTGTTACACGACATGCAGTTTGTCCTGGAGAACCACAAAACATTATCTGAGGAATTCAGAATCGATGTGTTGCATAATGATGATCTAAACTGTTTCTCTACATTCACAAATGATGTTGATTCCAAAGGAACATCTGACAGTAAAGATTCTACGGATCCTGATCTTCTTTAGTGACGTATTGTCCATCAGAGGTATAATCAATCCAGAGTAACTGGCTCTACATCTATTTTTTCATTACCGAGATTGTCCTGTACAACAAATGTTACCAGTATATCATCACCACTGTCCAGTATTTCTCCATTGAATTGCAGCATGGAGGATATCTGCCTAGTGTCATTTCTTGGGAATAATGGATATGATGCAGGATTAACCGGAGATGTGCAGCAATCAACATCAACTAGAATTGATGTAATGTCAGTGGTTCCCGTATTGTATATTGAATATGTGAAATACACCATGCCATTTGTTTGCTCAGCGAAAATGACACTCTCAAAGTCAAACGTTGTCGTGTCGTACTGGCCTCCTGAAAACAAAATTGCAAATGCTGTGCCTGTAATTGCCCCCGTGAACAGAAATATTTTCAGGTACTCGTGTGTAAGGTTCATTGTTTCACAGTGTACTTTTCTAGTTGCTTTACAACTGACATCATTTCATTTACATCCTTTCCACTGATTACAAGGTTCTCAGAATATGCTTGAACATTGATGTTTTGATCAAATCCAAGCTGGATTGAACTGAATCGTTTTATTTCTTTTTTGAACTGGGATGTTTTTTTGAGTGATTCAATATCGATTTTTTTTCCAAAAGACACATGTGAAACTATCAAAGATACAACTGCTTTTGAGAGTACCGTTATGTTCATGCCGAGTTTTTTAATTCTTTTGATGTAATGAATAATTGATTCTAGTGAATCCTCAGATGACTTTGCCCCCATTGATATTATTTTTCCTGAATCAAATAGTGATATTGTGATGCCATTATTCATCAGAGTGCAAATTGCAGGAAAGCCGTTTGGTCTGTATTCGGCATTACTAATTCCACTCAAAATAACATCTTTCTCAAATCCAGAGATTGTACATTTTGAAACAACATTTGTTATCTTCATTACGATCATGACGTGCACTCCTTTTGCAGGTTTACTTTTTTAGAAACATGGTAATTGTTTATGCCAGTACAAAGATGACATATACCAAGGATGTATGTTAGAATTGTATCTTGTATGATATAATAGAATGCGATATTGATGATGTAACCTATTGCAAAAATCAAAGTAAATGAAATATTTATTCCAAATTTTTTGCAAAGAATGCCAAACAGAGGATTTGTCTCATATTTTTGGCAATTTTTTACATGAATGGTTGTCTTGTAATCTGCAAGAAACGCCATTGCATAAAATAACAATGCAGGAGATATTCCAAAATCATTAAACATTGCATTTACAAAAATGCCTGTGAGAACAGAGAATATTGTGATTACAAATATTGAGAAAAAATGATGCAGCATAATTATTTGCCTTCACGTCTGCATCTTTGGGCTTATTCTGAGTGTAAGACCTATCATCACACCGCCTGCCAGAATCGCAATATAGATAATCCACCTTAGGTAAAATATTCCTTCGTTGATTGCATCAGTAAAAAAACTACCAAACAACGGTTTCTCATCGGGGGCATCATCTGCAGTAGGAGCAAAGCCATCAGCTATTGCAAGTGCTGCTGCAATTACTATTATTGCAAGGCCAAACGTTCCAATTGGTCCGCGTATTGCATCAGTCAGGTCCTGTTCGTTTTTCTTTGCCAGCATTAATGGTGTAACAATAAAATGAATATAAGACGCAAAAACATCGATCATGGAATTTTATCATCCAATTTTTTGAATCTTTTTTCCACATGTCTTCCCGGAAAGATTTTGGCGTAAATGATATGCCGAAATATTTTTCAGAGCGGTTCATGTTTGCAAAAATTTGCGCCAGGCGTTTTACTATGACTTTTTTTTGAATTTAGAGATATCAATATCTGATGCAGAACATACTGAGGATGGTCTGGATCTCTTTAGACCCACCACCCTTATTGTTCTTAAAATACGACTCACCGCATAATATTTTGTTGAAGATGAAATTACTTCAAATGATACTCCTGTGCAACAGTATCTTAAGGCTTCAAAAATGATTGATGGTCATAGTACAGAATGGTATGATGCTAGAAATAAAATAATACAGATAATGAGTGAATATGAGGGAATCATTCAAGGTGGACTAAAATCATCTCCCAAAGAATACCTGAATGCTGTAAATGATTATTATAATTTATTTTCTCAACTAACGAAAGATGGTAAAATCAAAGGAAATTTTACAATCATTAAT
>JAPFBP010000052.1 GCA_029250275.1 Candidatus Nitrosopumilus sp.
ATAGTCAACATCGTAAGAAGTGCCTTCAACATCAACAGACATTGTTTCTGCATAAACTAAGACAGTGGAAATGACAGTAAACAAGATTAAGCCAAGAGAAATTTTCAACAATGAACTGATGCTAGGTAGAGATACATGTTTTCTCAAGTAGAGTCCCTTTACAGCGAAATTATTCATTTGTATATTTACACCTCTGAATCGACGTTAAAAATGAAGAGACGATAATTAATCACGTTAAAGTCAAGCTTTTTTACTTATTTTTAAAGTTCAGGCTGAAACTATACTAAATTACGCCACGGAGAATTTGAATTATCTTTTCAGCAATCACATTTGCAGCCAAGGATTGAGCCTCGCTTGTTTGAGCACCAATGTGAGGTGTTAAAATAACATTATCTAATTCTGCAAGTTTTGTTCCAATAGCAGGTTCTTTTTCAAACACATCTAATGCAGCACCACCCAAAGTACCATTTTTAAGTGCATTGTAAAGAGCATCTTCATCAACAACACCACCTCTGGAAGTATTGATAATTTTTGCAGTCTTTTTCATAATAGACATTTTTTCTGCATCCAAAAGATGGTATGTAGAATCTAAAAGGGGAACGTGAATAGAAATGAAATCAGAACTTTGTAAAAGTGTGTTCAAGTCAGCTTTCATTAATCCCACTTCTTTTGCAAATTCTCCATCAATTGGAACTACATCGTATCCAATAATATTCATATTTAATGCTCGTGCAAGTCTTCCTAATTTTTTTCCAATATTACCTAAACCTATAATTCCCAAATATTTTCCTCGAAGTTCTGTGCCCTGTAGTTCTTTTTTGAGCCATTGTCCATTTCTTATTGCTCTATCACCTCTTCCAGTTTGTCTTGCAAGAGATAACATTAAACCTAAAACTAATTCTGCAACGGCATTCATTGCTCCTTCAACTGCATTAATTACACGAATGTCTTTTACTTTGGCTGCTTCTTGATCAACATTATCCAAACCAACTCCAACACGAGCAATTATTTTACAATTGTCAGCTTTCTCTATCATTTCTTTGGTAATTGTAGTTCTACTTCTAACAATCACAATATTGAAAGTGGAAATTTTCTCCAAGATTTGTTCAGGAGTAATCTCAGGTTCGTATGAAACCTTTAGTCCATTATCTATCAAAATTTTATTCAATATAGGATCGACTACATCACAAATTAGTACAGAGTCTTCAAATCCCATAAGAATAGAAAATGATCAACTGAATATAATTCATTAAAAAAATAAAAAGAAAAAAAGATATTAAATTATCAAGAAAGCATTTCTGCTACTATAGGAATTACTTCCCATAATGCGACATAATCGCCGCTTGCTTGCATTTCAGAAGCTACTTCGTCAGTGTATAAGCCATGAATGTTTAGTGCAGGATGAGCAATACTGTTCATTCCCATTGGTGGGACAGCATCACTTGGATTGCCTAAAGCGTATGCATAAGATGCGACTGGTGCTGGGATAACTCCTTTCTCAACTAGAACTGGGTTCAAGCCGAATGGGTCACCTGCTACAAATACTGTAGCTGCGCCAGTGTAAATTGCTGCATAATCATGGTTTACTGCTGCATATACCCCTGGTTCATCAAATACTAAATCGACAATCATGTTTTGTGAACCTCCGAGTAACCATGTTTCAGTTGCTGCGGATTGAACTCTGTTACCTTGGGTAACTCTGTCCAAGATTTCTCCAACAATGTGGAAAAATACTGGCTCGTTACCTTGGTTTTCGATAAAGAGTCTCACGTGTTGATCATTTTCAACAAACAAGAGTTGTGATTGGTATTGCTTGTGTTCAAGTCCATTCCATGGTTGTGCTACAAAGATGTTTTTATTTACATCGCCATTGACGAGTAAATTATGAGCCATGTTTGGTACATAACCAAATTGCATTCCGTTAACAACTGTTGCAGTGTTTTGGTGAGCAAACATTTTTCCTGCATCATAGTTACCTTCAGGTGTTAAATACAATTGATTGTATTGGAGTTGGAACTCTAATGCATCTGCATCGTAGAATTGTCTATCTAATGAAACTTTGCCATTACTAACTAAAGTTTTCTCTACCATTAATTTATTGTATCCATTGATTGGATCAACGATTGCAATTCCGTACATGCCGGAAAGAACGTGTTGGTCCATACCAATCATTTTGACACCAGAACAGTGGTATTTGAAAACACCAGCAGATTCAGCAATGTAGCAGTACATACTTGTTTCACCCGGATTAACGGATTCAAAGTTTCCTGCTGACATTTGTGATGCATGCATGTCGTTACCGTGTCCAGTAACTTCATCATCTGGAATTGTAAGTGTCATTTTTACAACATCACCTTGTGTAACTCTTAGTGTTGGTCCTGGGACTTGTCCACTAAAGGTCATGGCGTTGTAAGTTTTTCCCCCCATAATTGGAAGTTCAACACTTTCACCAGTTAGATTGAACTCAACGACTGTTCGTCCTGAGCTCTCTAATGCACCACAATCAGTTTCTGCAAATGCTTGAGGCATTACAAGCTGTAAACCGCCCATATTACGGATTTCGTCCATCATATTGATGTCCATTTGAGACATGTCAAGTGATTGTCCGCCAATTTGGGTTTGTGTGTATGTGCTTCCGAATAAGGTTGCTCCAATTACAGCTACTGCTGCAATTGTAAAGAGCATGCTAATACGCTTATTCATAATGCAAAGGGTTGACGAATCCTATATAATAATTCCCATTATTTGCCAAGATGAAATTATGAAGATATCTAAAAAAGAATGAATAATAGGAAAAATTCAGTAAAGTCAACATGAAATTTAGATTGGATGAAGATTCACTTGGAAAAGTCAAAATCCCAGCTGACGCATATTATGGTGCATTCACAGGAAGAGCAATCAAGCAATATCATGTAACAGGTAACAAAAGTCATGAGAATTTAATCAAGTCATTTGTAATGATAAAACGATCTGCTGCAGTTGCAAACATGAAAACTAAAGCAATTGACACAAAACGTGGAAAAGCCATCATTGCAGCATGTGATAAAATTTTAGCTGGAAAATATGTTGATCAATTTGTAGTAGATATGATAAATTCAGGTGCAGGTACTGCATTTAACATGAATTCTAATGAAGTAATTTCAAATGTTGCATTAGAAGTATTACATAAGAAAAAAGGGCAATATGAATTCCTTCATCCAAATGACCATGTCAACATGTCGCAATCAAGTAACGATACGTATCCTACTGCAATGCATGTTGCAATTTTGATGAATCTTAAAGAAACAATTCCTGCTATTGATATTTTAATAAAGTCTTTATCTAAAAAAGCAAAACAATTTTCAACATTTAAGAAAATTGGAAGAACACACCTAATGGATGCATTGCCAGTAACATTAGGTAGTGAATTTGCAGCATATGCCACATCAATAACCAAAGCAAAAAATGAAATCATATCTGCACAAAAAGAATTACAAAACGTTGCACTTGGTGGAACAGCAGTAGGTTCTGGTGCCAACACTCCAAAAGGGTATAGAAAAATTGCAATATCAGAACTTGGAAAAATTGCAAAATTATCACTAACCCCAGAAAAAGATATGCATCACGCTTTACAAAGTAAATTTGCAGTTGCAAATTTGTCAAGTACTTTACGAAACTTGGCAATAGAAATTGGAAAAATTGCAAATGACATTAGACTAATGGCATCAGGTCCAATTGCAGGATTAGCAGAATTAGGAATTCCTGCAGTGCATGCAGGCTCATCTATTATGCCTGGAAAAGTAAACCCATCGTTAGCTGAATGCATGAACATGATTTGTTTTAACATCATTGGAAATGACACATCAGTTTCTTGTGCAGCCCAAGGGGGACAGTTTGAGCTAAACGTTATGCTTCCTGGAATGCTAAAGTGTATGTTAGAATCAACAGACATGCTCAAAAATTTCCTTCCGATATTTTCTGCAAATCTAATAGATGGACTAACAGCAAATAAAGACAAATTACGTAAAGACATTGAAAATAGCCCAGTAATTGTCACACTGTTAACTCCAAAAATTGGATACCTAAAATCTGCAGAACTTTTCAAAGAATCATTAAAGACTGGAAAAACCATCAGAGAACTTGTTGTTTCAAAAAAACTAATGAGTAACAAAGAGATTGATTCTCTTTTCGGATAGATCATGGCAAAAATTTTCGTAGAAGCTTACGGATGTTCTGCAAGTTTTGCAGATTCAGAAATGATTTCAGGACTGATTCAAAATGGAGGACATACATTAACAGACAATTCTTCAGAATCAGATCTAAACATTATAGTTACATGTTCAGTCAAAGATTCAACTGCAAACAAGATGATGTATAGAATAAACTCATTAAAATCAAAACCACTCATTATTGCAGGATGTCTCCCAAAGGCTGAAAAAGAGAATGTTGAGAAATTCTCAGGAAATGCTAGCCTAATGGGGCCTAACTCATTAGGAAAAACACTTCAAATTATAGATTCAGCATTAGCTGGAAAAAAACAAATTGCTTTGGAAGATACTGATTTATCAAAAATTGGACTACCCAAAGTTAGATTAAATCCAGCTGTAGGAATTGTAGAGATTGCAAGTGGATGTATGAGTGAATGTACATTTTGTCAAACCAAGTTATCCAAAGGAGATCTTTCAAGTTATAGATTAGGAGATATTGTAAGACAGGTTCAAACGGAAATTAGAGAAGGATGTAAGGAAGTGTGGTTAACATCTACAGACAATGGATGTTATGGATTTGATATTGGTACTGATTTACCAACGCTTGTAAATACAGTTGCAGAGATTCCAGATGATTTTATGATTAGAGTAGGCATGATGAATCCAATGTACATGCCAAGAATTAAAGAAAATCTGATTAAATCTTTTGATAACGATAAAGTTTTCAAATTTTTACACATTCCAGTACAAAGTGGAAGTGACAAAGTACTAAACGATATGAAGCGAGGTCATACATCTGGAACATTTAGAGAAATCGTAAATAAAGTGAGAGAGAGATTTGGAAACTTTACTATTTCCACAGATATCATCGTAGGTTTTCCTTCAGAAACTAAAGAAGAATTCCAGAAAACAATCACATTACTTGATGAGACAAAACCTGACGTAGTAAATCTGTCAAAGTATAGTGCAAGACCAGGAACAGATGCAGCTGAATGGGATCAAATTGATGCTGCAGAAGTTAAACGAAGAAGTAAGATAGTTTTTGAACAGATCAGTAAATTATCAATGGAGAGCAATCAAAAATGGATCGGTTGGAAAGGTAAAGTCCTATTTGATGAAATAACAAATGAGGGGATTAAGGGTAGAAATTTTGCTTACAAGCCAGTAGCAGTTGAGGAAGAGGTAAACATTGGTCAATCATATATTGTTGAAATCACAGATGCCACTGTCAAAAGATTGGTTGGAAAGATCGCAAGCTAAATTTTTTCGATCTAAAATTTGATTAAAAAAACGTAAGAAGGTTTTTTATCTAAATCAAGAAACAAGATCAGAAATGAGTTTTCAAGTTAAAGAACCAATTTTAGTAATAGGATTAGGTGGCGTAGGCTCAAAATTAGCAATTAAAGCAAAAGATTCCCTAAACTCAGATTGTCTAATAATTAGTAACGATAAGAAGGATTTTTCATCAGAGAATCCATTTATTCATGTTTCAACTGATTCAGTGGTAAACCCATCTGTTCAATTAATCAGAGGCTCAACTTACAAAGTTGCAGATGAGATAAAATCAAAAATTTCAAATTATTCCACAGTGATCTTAATGAGTAATTTAGCAGGTAAAGCAGGTTCAGCCATTGCTCCTATAGTTTCAAAGATGTGTAAAGAAGCAGATGCAGGATTAGTATCCTTTGCAATTATGCCTTTCAAATATGAAAAAGATAGAATTTTCAATTCTGGAGTATCTCTAAAAAGAGTAAGAGAAAATTCTCAATGCACCATAGTGCTGGATAATGACTCATTACTTGAAAGCAATCCAGATTTGAGTCCAAAAGCATGCTATGACATTGCAAATTCTGCAATGATGCACGTTGTTAATTCACTTGGCTCATCAGAAATATCTAATGAAACAAACATTCTCACAACTAGTAAAGATGGTCAGCATATTGAAGATTCACTAAGGGATTCACTCAAAATGCTATACGGCAACGCACCACCAAATTCAATTAAACGTTCAATGTTGTATGTAGTTGGAGGAAGCAACATTCCAGTAGGAGTCATCAACTCAATTACAAATATTACAGCAGGAATTGTTAATGAAAGTAATTCACAGATTGACATGACTTCAAATTCTGATAATTCCAAAATTGTGATGCTGTCATCAATTCAAGGAATGACAAAGTTTGATAACTATGATCCTTTAGGAATGATTCCACAGGAAAATACTCTAGATTGGTCAACACCAGACTGTAGTATTGATTGTGAACTAGACTTGTACCAATTAGAATAAACCGATTTTTTAAAATTATAATTTTTTGAAAAGAATTAATTATTCTTTGGTGTTTATTTCTTTGATGCCTTTTTAGATGGTGTTTTTGTCTTTGATGCCTTTTTAGATGGTGTTTTTGTCTTTGATGCCTTTTTAGATGGTGTTTTTGTCTTTGATGCTTCAGCCTTTGGTGCATCAATCTTTGGTGCATCAGTATTTGGTGCATCAGTATTTGGTGCATCAGTATTTGGTGCATCTACTTTATCAGAAACTTTTTTGCTTTCTTTTTTAGAAGCAATAGATTCTGCTTCATCATATTTTGAAACTAGAATATAGCCTTCGTCTGTTTTACTCATTCTCACTCTAACTTTTCTTGGAGGATTTCTAACGCCTCTTACCCATATAGCACGAGCTAATTCTTCATCTATTTTGATTGTCTCAACTTTCATGTGATGTCGAGTAAATTCTCTAATCATGTTAATCGCTCTAACAGCTCTATGTTGTGATTGTGAAATTCTTGCTTTACCAAGAGGAATTGTATAAACACGTTCTAATTCTTGAGACAACTATCCGACCTCCACATCAGTTGATCTCCAAGCTCTACGCTTTGGATTAGTTCTGACAGTTCTATTAGTTCTGAGAATAATCCAAGCTGGTACTGCTGATGTCTGTCTAATCTTTTTGAGTAGACGGATTTTCCTTGGAGAGGACTTACGTGCAGCCATAGATTTTCAGGCACGAAGAGCTCTTTTTAAATGAATCTCAGGATTTTAGGCAATCTTGAATCTGTTTTAGTATTCTTGCAGAAGCTCCCCACACAATTTGATTTTGATATTCAAAAGTATACATTTCTTGAATTAGATTATGAGAGGGATCAGGATCCTTTGCTTCAGTTTTTAAAAATGATTCTAAAGGAATATGAAAAATTTTTTCCACTTCAGTGTTGGCTGAAAGTGTAGGAATTTGGTTTACTATAGAAATGAACGGTAAAATCAAAAAACCAGAATTCAATGTTACAACTGGTTTTAGTTGTCCAATCACTTGTTCTTTAGAAATGGTTAGCCCTATCTCCTCACTTGTTTCACGTAAAGCAGTTTCTAAAAGATCTGAATCATCAAAATCTAATTTTCCACCAGGGAATGAAATCTCACCTGCATGAAATTTCATGTGTTTTGGTTTTTCAGTCATTACAACAATTGGCTCTTTACCATAAATTACTACAAGTATCGATGCTAGACAATACTTTCCATCAGTTTCAATTTTAGGATTAATAGAAGTTGAAAGGGTGGATTTTAAATCATCTAAGAGCATTGTAATTATTCACTACCATTCCAAATAGATATTGGTATTCAAAGGTTTTAACCAAGGATAGAAAAATTGAAAATATGACAATCAGGTATGAAGCTAACCCACCCAAAATTCTACCAGACGTAGATACAAATGAATCAATTAAAAAATTTGTAGAAAAAATAAAAATTATTTCAAAAAAATGTGATGCAATTCACTTGACTGAAAATGTATTAGGGTTTCAGAGAGTTTCACCAATTGAAGTGGGTAAAATTATCAAGCAGGAAATCCCAGATTTACCAATTACCGTTAGCCTAAGAGTTAGAGACAAGAGTGAAAATGAAATTTCAGAATTTGTAGACAACTGTATTTCAATTGGATTTGCAGGGATTTTGATATTAATGGGTGATCCTTCTCAAACGGTGAAAACAGATTCAGGTCAGATTCCAAGTTTGACAGTTAAGAGATTAAGAGAGCAAGGAGTGGATTCAAAAATTGAGTTGTATCTTTCAATATCAAACAAGCCCAATTTTTCCAAAATTGGAAAGAAATTAGATGCAAAGCCAAAAGGATTCATGACTCAAGCCATTCAAAACATAGAACAAGTTCAGAATTTATCAGATAACCTTAAGGAATTTTCAATAATTCCAATTCTGTTGTATCCATCACCTAAAAATGAAAAATCTGCAAAGTTTTTGAATTTAGATTTAGCATCATACTCTCAAGAATTTGAAGAATTGTTAAAGAAAACACATGAGATTACAGGAGATGTTCTGCTCACATCACCCAGTGATTTTAGTGGACTAGATGAGTTTTTAGAAAAATT
>JAPFBP010000007.1 GCA_029250275.1 Candidatus Nitrosopumilus sp.
TGATTCTATCATATTCCATTGTTTGTCTGATAATTCTTGATATTTCATGGAATGGATTTTGCATCAATACAAATAGATCCAAATGATCTCTATTTTTTTACTAAATGATCAGTTTTGAGATGAGTTGACAATATCAGCCTTTCCCACATATTCATTAACCTCCAAGACATCTTGATTGATAAAATAATCAAGATTAGTATTAGCTTCAACGATTACTTTTTTTGATTCTTGCATCAAACAGAAAATCAATCCCAAATGTATTGCGTGGTTTTTCTCATTTTCTCAGTTATTGGTCGTTTTCCATTCCGAAACAAGTCTGTTGCTTCCTGTTTGGTGAGGATTCTCTTGTTTACCAACAAATGTAGTAGGGCAATCATACGATTATCTTCTTCTAGAGGATAAGGCATTAAGATACTGTCGTCGTTTTTGTTAGTGTCTTTTCTGGATCGACATGGAGTTCTTGTCCATTTTCCCCGGATCTAAATGAAATTCTTGCACCTTTCTCAAAATGATATGTTTCATGATGTTGGTGACATCCAAACACAAACACTTGGGCTTGAGGTTTGATTGCAAGCCAAGTTAGATGGTAATTGATCACTCCTATAATTTCCCAGTCTTTAGGTTTTGGAATGTGAGTAGTCAAGAGCACTCTAATGCAATTTTGAGGTTATCAATATTTGCTCTCATTTTGTCAAAGTATGTGGTGTCTGGACTATCATGTTCTGAAAGTGATTCTAATGGACTAAACAACAAAATGTCTCCTCCTAATTCTGATGCTAATCTTTCAGCAAGTTTTGGGTTTCTATTTTCTTCTGTAAAGAAATATTTTATGTCATGATCTTCGGCAAAATGAATTAGTTCTTCAATAGCCTTTGCAGTAACAGGAGTCTCAGGACTGAACTCCTTGATTACTGTAAGGGTGTGAAGGTTGTATCTCTCTGCAAAATAAGAAAATGCATTGTGGAATGGTACAAACGTGTCCTTTTTACAGCTAGATAATTGTTGCCTTATTTCTTGATCCAATGTGTCTAGTTGGTCAGAATAACTTTTAGCATTGCTGTGATAAGTTTCTGAATTTTCAGGATCTGCAGTAGCCATGTGGATAGCGATATTCATTACCTGTTTTTTAGCCAATAATGGATCAAGCCAAATATGTGGGTCATAATTATGACCAAGTTCTCGTTCTTCTTCATGTACATCTTCTCCTGAAACTAAATGATGAATTTCTTCTATTCCTTTTGAATCGTCAACATGCCCTTCCTTGATTTCATGTAATAACATTTCAATTTCTTCAATAACATTTGCTCCATGTTCATGTCCGTCGCCTTCATGTTCGTGTAATATCTGCCCAATGGATTCAATTGTTTGTAATTCGTTAATGTGGCCAGATTCAAACTCTTCTATTGTTTTTGAAATGTAATCTAAAAATTCTTCAGTGTGCTCATCATGTTCTTCATTTTGGCTGTGATCATGTTTTTCCCCTCCTAGAAGATCTATTCCTTTTGAGGAATCAACAAATATCAAATGTGAGAAATCAGGAACGGATTTAATCTCGTCAATGAATGGCTCAAAATCAGCCCCATTGTAAACTAGCATATCGGCTTTTGTCATCTCAACCATTGTTTTTGGACTCATCGCAAAAGTATGAGGATCCGCATTTGTAGGAAATAATGATCTAACATCAGCAGCATCTCCAGCAATATTTTGAGTGAATTGCTGTAATGGATAAAATGTAGTATAAACTAGAAATCTCTTTTCAGAGGAAATAGTTTCATCTTGAGGCATTGTAAATGTCATTATCCCCACAAGTGCAATTGTGATTGCAATTATACCTATAATGATTGCAATTTGTGATTTGTTCATGCCTGAAATATTTAATTGTTATTAATAAAGTTGTAAATTCTTAATAACACTATATATGTCAAAATAAAATTGTTATTAAAAATTATTAAGAAGTTTAATAACAAATTTTTGCATATTATTAATTGTATGAAATATAATAAATACAGAAAACATCAAAAAGACACATGGCAAAGATTGTAAAATGTCCAAGTTGTGATTGTCATATTGTTCTAAATGATAAGGGACAAAAAGAGTTCTGTATGAAAGATAATAAGAAATAGAACAGTGTAAATGCAATTAAAGATAAAGACAATAAATTAAAAATTCAATAATCATAATCACATAGAGGGCAAACCCAACGATCCGGTTCATCAAGTTTTTCTCCACTCTTCCTTCTTAGTTCTAGATATTCATACAAAGATCTAGTTGCTTCAGGAGTTAAGAATCCAAAATATTCCTCTCTATCTCTTGCATAGAATCTAAGACACTTGCAATCATCTCTTACAGTATCAAGAACGTCTCCGAACTTTAGACCTGTTAGACCTCCAACCCTACAACCAGTAGAACTAAAAACTAGAATTACTGCTTTAGTTCTTTTCTTGTTTGTGCAAGATAGCATGGTTTCAATATCTCCTCTCGAATATGCATTGAATCCCGAAACCTTGACTTTGGCTGGATACATTTTTTTGATTTTGATTTTGTTTAGAACTATGTCATTTAACGCATAGAACAAAAATATCGGAGCTAACCTCATTCCAAAAGAATTAGGGCTGATTCTATTTTTGAGATATATTGTGTAATCCTCAACTTTTTCTTGAATACTCTTCTGATCTCCTTGTAATAATTGATCATAGTTATCAACTTCAATGAATTCCATGAAATATCTCATTCCTCTAGAATAGCCTTCTCTAGTGTGATCGGATTTGATACTTTGTTCAAATATCAATTCACATCTTGGTTGCTTCAACAATTTGAAATCCTCAAGACACAACGGATAAGGATAGTGACAACGTTTTTCAAAAAATATTGTTTTTTGGTGTTTAATGGACTAAAATTATCCACTCGTAAAAGAATAATGTATTATAAATCTCTGAATTTTACCAAATTGTAAAAATATGAAGCATTGGTTTGAACTATGCCTTTTTTGGGGATTTTTTGCAACCCCACATGATTTGATTCTAGTGCAGCTTGAGCTGCACCTCCAGCAAAACAAAGTGCCCACAAAAAGTCTTTCTCTTTGAGCATGGTACAAGTAAATGCTGAACAAAAAATATCACCAATTCCAGTTGTATCGTGAATATGTAGATTAGGCAATGTTATTGAATAAATTTTGTCTTTGACCAATAAAGAAACATTAGATTTGTCAGTTAACAACACATATTCTACTCCTTTTTTCTGTAACGCCAACATCATTTCATCATGAGTCCCACTAACAATTTGTTGTGACTCTTCAGGATTTACCTTTATTGCGTTAACATTAGATAAATCAAGATCAGTTTTTTCCAAGAAAATATTATTTTGAGAATCTTTACGTCTCAAAAATCCCTGAGGGTCAACAAAAATAAAATTTGAATTACTTTTAATTTTTTTAAATATATCGTCAGATATTTCATGGTAAATTGGATTTACAAGATGAGCATCGGCATCATTTTGAGAGTAATCAATTGGGTCACATTCATTTTCAAGTTTTAAAGTTCTATCCGAACCAATAATTGAAATAGCAAACTTTGTGGTACTTTTTTGAGATTCTGAATTTATAAGATTGATTTTATGTTCATCCAAGTATTGTTTTGGGAAGTCAGGACCAATTTTTGTAAACAAATCTACATTAAATTTGAATTGTCTTGCAGTAATACCAGAATAACAAGCAGCCCCACCAATTTGTTCATAATTATTCCCATTAATGGTAATAGTGTCAATTGCACAATGAGAGAAAATATTTAGTTTCATTTCTTTGATTTTCAATCAATTAAGATTTAGTTTTTTGCATTTTTTTTAGATTTACAATCAGAGCACATTATATCACCACGGATTACCTCTACTTCAACTCCAGATCTAAAACAAGTATGGCAAAGACCACGCATGATTATCAATTGAATTTATTAGATCTAGGATTAAAACGTGTGGAATTTTTATCCACAATATAGGTACAAAATAGCCAAATTTTGGAAAAATCCTACAAGAATATAGCTCAAGAAATGCCTATTTATTTGTTAAATTTCCATTCAACAATAAGCAGTTAATCTCAAATTGTTCCAAAAAAGGTTCAAGCCACTACGGAATTGAATCTAAAGTACCTTATGCCCTTTTAAAAATTGAAAATATGGAAAGGCATTCAGCGTAAAATGTAAAAAGCCACCATCAGAAAAGAAACACAGGAATGAATTTTGGAGAAAAATCAAAAATCAACTCCAAAGAAAAAATAATAGAATTTTTAAATTCTGAACGTATTGGAAGAATTTCTACAATTGATGAAGATGGATTTTCATTTATTACTCCAATGAATTTTGTTTATTATGATGATGCAATCTATATTCATGGATTTCCAAGAGGTGAGAAATATACAAATATTGAGAGAAATTCAAAGTGTGGATTTGAAGTAGATAAAGAACTTGCATTTTTACCATCTTATTTCTTTGAACCTCCCACCGACGCATCGCAGACAGATACATTGTATGTTAGTGTTGTAATCAAAGGAATTGCAGAACCCGTTACGGATATTGATGAAAAATCTAATGTATTGAATGCATTCATGGAAAAAAACCAGATTGAAGGAGGTTACGAAAAATTAACTCCTAACATGGCTACTGTTCGTGGAGTGAAATTACTAAAAATAATTCCAAATGTTATGACGGGTAAATATAAACTTGGAAAATATTGGAATGAGAAAGAGAAATTAAGGATAGCTACAAGAATTGTAGAAAGATCTGTAAAATTACCAAAACAAACTTTGAAACTCCTCAATATTGCAGGATTAAGTCAATTAGATGATGAAGCTGCAAAAAATTTAGCTTGGTTGCATGCAATTGAATTAGTAAAAATGATGGGCTATGCTAATACTTCAAAATATCCCATGGTATCATTATCCATGACTGAAGATATTGATTGGTAAGAACCGGAGTCCAGTTCTATTCCCAATTTGGTAGGCGAATCTCCGTGGAGTCGAACCTATATCGAGTAAATTTATGAATAAACATGATTTAGGGTCAAATTTTGCTTCATGAATAAAGTTTCAATGTCATATTTTATCCAAACAGATCTTCTTGTAGATCATATGAATAAGTAGGAATTAGATAATGTGGTCAAGAATATAGCTAAAACAATTCCTACTTAGTGAATAAAAAATTCTTGCTTAACAAATTTCTAAAAATCCCTCTCCCTAATTCACCTTTTGTGAGCCTGCAAGGTATTTCAATATTGTAGATTTATGGCTTTAACTAATTCTCTCTCTTTTTACTCTAAAAAATCAATATTACCCGTTATTCACTTCACTAAAAATTGTCAGGGATTAATTATCTGGGCTAGTCTTAGCCATATCTTTCTCAGCCATACAATAAATACAAGCACAATGCCAATGACAACCTAATTGATTTGACTTTGGTATTTTCTTTTTCATTTCAATTATTTCTTCTCAAGAAAAAATGAGAGTTATCAGGATATAAAATTAGTTTAGAATTAAAATTTGACAAGAAGCGTTTCTAAACACATTTTTTAAGACACTATGAATAGAGATAGAATATTGGATTCAAGAAACAAAACAAGAACTTCAGCAACCAATTAATCTCCAAAATTTAAAAAGTATACTGTTTTGTAATGATCTCATCATGATTAATCAATAATTCCCATCTGAAAAATACCCAAATATCTAAAATCCAATATCAAAATCAAACCCATCATCCCCTATATCTCCACCAGATTCTGTTTCAGCATTAACATCTTGGGGAATATCTTGAGGAGCAATGAAACTAGTCATAGCCATACCTAGCATACTAAACATCATTGAAAACATTACCATATCTAGAATGCCAAAAAACATCATCTCCTTAAATGAGATTTTGTTTTCATCCATGTATTTTTTGAGTTTACCTTTGTCACCAGATTTGTATAATTGAGTCATTTGATTCCATTTTCCTTCCAATTCATGAACTCTATACTCTAATTCCCTCATACCTTTTTCTGTTGTATCCATTTCAATTCTCTTACCAAACAATCCTTTTTTTTCATTAACAGTGATCAATTTTTTTGACTCTAATTTCTCAAGAATTTCATTAAGATCCTTTGGAGCGACTTTGGACATCTTTGAAATTTTATCAAATGATTTAATTCCTGATTTGATAATTCCCAACACAATAATGTCTTGTGGCTCTTCATCCATGATGCCAAATTATTAATTGACATTAAAAACATTCTGTAAAACATGAGTTATTTTGTATTACTTTGTGTTGCTACTACTATATCTAGAACAAGAATATAAGTAGGCAAATTTGCTCATGTTCATGCCACTTAAGCGTGCAAGTAGAGGTCGTACAAAGGGAGGGAAAGGATCCTCAGGTACAGTACAATGTACAAACTGTGGGCAAACAGTCCCAAAAGACAAGGCAAAAAAAGTCACCTCTAAACTAAATCTAGTTGAACATACATTAGCAAAAGAATTACGTGCACAAGGCGCATACATTGCATCACCAACAGTTTTGAAACATTATTGTATTTCATGTGCAATTCACTTTAAAATTCTAAAAATTAGATCTGCAGACAGTAGAAGAACGCGCGGAAAACTTCGTTAGAATTATTCTTTAATCTCAAACTTTCAACACCAGTCAAAATATACTCTAATCTTTAATAAAATCAATAATTTCTAGATTGTTTATCTTTCTAAATAAAATATAGATACATCATTCTTTATGATTTTGATATGATACACAGTAATTCTATGAAAAAAGGATTAAAGATCTGCAGATTATTGTAAAAACTAGAATTTAGAATCTAACGATTATTGTTTTCCAAAGTTTGCCCAGGAGTGGAACTAAACCTCTCAATAGTTCTCATTTCATTTTTAGTAAGAGGTTGAACACCTACACGATAGAGAGGTGTTATTCCATGTCTAACAAGAAGATTACGATAATGCTCGAAAAATAAGCCCAATTCTTGTTGTAACAACAAAACATAATCTGCCAATTCTCTAGATTCAGCAATTTTACGTTCATTCCTAAATTTTTCAGATATATCTAGTTGTTCTGTGATCTTTTTTTGTCTATGATTAAATTCTCTAACAATTCTTGATTCAAATAATCTCATGAATTTTCTATAAAAATTACTAACTTAAGCGTATTGGAGTTTAGAATTCAATCCACCATATCTTCTTTCATCTTGTCAAATTCATTTTTAGTGATTTCATCAGATACCAATCTTCTTTCTAACATATTCAAACATCCACACCATGTTTTCCAAACATGTTCTCAAAGAACTCCTCATTTAGTAGATCATAATGCATTGCGAGGTACCATGAATTATCATTAATCATAATTTCCTCTAACTAAACTAATACAAAAATATAATTATTCTAAGACTTTATTCGATTAAGAATATAGTCACGAATAAAGTTTGGAATCTAAGAATTATACTTCATGTACCTTACATTTTTTTGTCGTCACTCTATGTTTCCTGTCCACACGTTATGTAGGATATCTAATTCGTTTCTAGTGATGCAAAAATTATGAATTATTATATTTAATCATGAACGAGGATTGAATGTAATTTTTGTACATGTTGCGAAGATGACTTTTCATGTCAAATTATTATTGTGGATTTTCTCAATGTGTGTTGACATTTCTTCTTTATTTGCAAATTTTGATTGACAGTATGGGCATGTACTTTCTTGAGACATGATTATTTTATCTATATCGATTATTTAACAGCATCTGTATTGTCTGTTCTCAAAAGAATTTAGATTATTCTTTAATATTTTTTGTAGTGTAAATCATTCTTTGTATCAAGGTGATTCCAGCAATTATCACTACAATAATCACAGCATAATCCATAAAACCAATAATCCCAATAATTGCAATTACCAATAGTCGTTCAGCTCTCTCACCAATGCCAACACCTTGAAGTTTTATGTTAATAATATCAGATTTTGATCTTGCGTAACTTACCAATAGTGATAGAGTGATTGCAAGTAATACAAGGTATGGTTCTACATATCCACCAACTAGAATTCCCAAAAATATTGCAACTTCAGCAATCTTGTCAAACATTGAATCAAGATATTCCCCTTTTTTTGAAGTCTTTCCAGTGACTTTAGCAACCTGACCATCAATCATATCAAAAAATCCTGAAACAAGCAATAATACACCGCCGATAATTAATCCAAATTCTATTCCCATTCCATAAACGACAGCAGATAGTAATGCAAAACCTAACCCTACAAAAGTCCAAAAATTAGCAGATAATCCAGTAGATGCAAATCCTTTTCCAATCTTTTCCAAAGTAGGTCGAAGAGTATCGCGTAGATTATTTAGCACGTGATACACCCAAAATACCATCTAATAAAGTGAACAGGAGTGAAAATAAGGCAAAATAGGCTAAAAATATGACAATTAATCAAAAACTAATTTGATTTTATAGAATAGTGATATTTAATGAAAGTATGAAAATAATTTTGAGATATTAACGAACCTAACACATGTATGATTAATCAGTTTTGGAATGATGTTTACAATATTTATAAAATTAAATCACCAGATTATGAAAAATGCCTAGTTTTTTTGAGAAAGATTGATTGCAATTAAAGTGGAGATAATTTTGGCAGCCAAAGATGCAGTGGAACCATTATCATGATAAGGATTCAATTCTACTATATCCACACCAGTTACTTTAGTTTCTTGGAAAGTATGTATCATGTCAAATAGTTCCCTCGAAGTAACTCCTACAGCTTCTGGATTACCCACACCAGGAGCATAAGCAGGGTCTAAAACATCAAGATCAAAACTTGAGTAAATTGCATCAAATGTAGAGACATGGTCTTTTAGAAGACTAGGTCCTTTGCCATCTCTAATTTGTTTATCAGTAATTGTTTTAATTTTATTTTCTGTAAGGAATTCTAATTCTTCTTTAACAAAAGCTCTTGCACCAACATGCAAAATATTTTCAGATCCTCTCTCCTCAACTATTCTTCTCAAATAAGATGCATGGCTTAGTCTAATGTCTGCAAATTCGTCACGTAAATCATAATGTGCATCAAAAACAACATATCCAGTTTCTTTTGGAAAACTGGTATACGTACCATATGTAATAGAATGTTCACCACCCAAAATGAACAATTGTCTTTGTTTTGAGACAAGTTCGGTGGTAATTTTTTTCACCATGTCGACCATTTCAGATGCAACAACTGTGTGACGGGTATTTCCTAAATCTTCAATATGTACGGATTCTAAATCAACTCCAAGTTCAGGATGGAAAATTTCAATGTTGTTAAATGAATCGCGAATGGCATCAGGACCAAATCTGCAACCAGGTTTGTAAGAATGAGTAGAATCAAAAGGTATTCCAAAAATTGTTGCTACAGGCTCGGAATCATCATCAGAGGCAGTAATTAATGGATTATTATTCATGTATAGATCAAGAAAACTCATTTTTTACACCATCAGGTTTGGTCTCTTTGAGAGGTATTTTGGCTGATTCAAACTAGTGAATGGTTTTTCTTTAGTTTGATCTTTAATTTCATTAATAAAATTATCAAATGACAAATCTCTAACATCGCCAGTTTGTCTATCACGAATACTAAGATTTTGTGAATTGACTTCCTTGTCACCAATTACCAAGATATATCGAATCCATTCTTTTTCAGCTTCGCGAATTCGTTTTCCAATACTTTCATTTCTATCATCAATGTCAACACGAATATCATTTGCTGAAATTTTATCAGTAAGAGTTTTAGTAAATGCATTAAATTCTTCTTTGAGAGGAATGATTCTAACTTGTGTAGGAGCTAACCAAAGTGGAAATTGTGGTTTTCGTCCCTCGTAGGAATCTTTTGCAGCTTTTTCTAATAATACATAAATTATTCTCTCAATTGCACCGCTAGGAGAATTGTGTAAGATGATTGGATTTTGTTTGGTATTGTTTTCATCAACAAATTCAATTCCATATCGGTCTCCATTTTCTACATCTATCTGGTCAGTTGACAAAGCTGATGCTTTTCCAAGCCCATCGATAAAATTAAACTCCCATTTCAATACAAAGTAAAAGAATTTCTCTTTCCACATTTCAACTAGAACCGGTCGTCCGTGTCTCTCTACTATTTCCTCAATGGAGGATTTATTTTCATTGTAAAAGTCCTCAGTAAATCGAATTGCCATTTCATAATCAGATTCATCGATTCCAAGTTCTTGAAGTACACTTTGAGAAAGATCAAATCTAATCTTAATTTCATCTATTGCCTGTGGCATATCTTTGCAAAATGCATGACAATCAGGCATGGTAAATGCTCTTAATCGCCTTAAACCAACTAATTCACCTGATTGTTCTCGTCTAAAGCTATAACGAGTTAGTTCATAGAGTTTGTATGGTAAATTCTTGTAAGATAATTGAAATTGATTTGCCATTAAAAATTGTCCAAAACATGCAGCAAATCTCAAAAAGAGTTTTTTGCCTTCAGAGTCAATATTGTATTGTCTTGCAGGAAATCGATTAAAATAACTAACCATGCTTGGATGTTCTGAATCATACATGATTGGAGTTTCAACTTCATATCCACCGTATTCTTTGACTCTATCAGTAACATATCTCTCAATCAAAGATTTGATCAAACGGCCATTAGGATAAAAACGCATATTTCCAGAATCTGATGCAGGTTCATAATCAGATATGCCCATTTTTTTCATTAGTGCAACATGTGGTGGTGGTTGGTCTACTTTACGAATTTTTGCAGATTCATATTTTGCCAAAATTTCTAATTTTGGATATTTTGAAAAATTAAAATCACCAATGTTAGTCATTGTTCCATCAGGGGAAAGTATTTTCCAAAATGAACGAATTTTAGATTCGCCTTTGAGGGCATCAGAAGTTAATTCTTCAACAGGTTTTGCATTTAGAGAATCTTTTGTTACAACTTTGAAACTTTCTGCAAGTGGATGTCCCTTTACTTGAATTTTGTAAGATTTTGTCCAACCAAATGGAGAATGTGACACTTCAAGTTCTGATGCGCCATCTTCCATCTCTTTTAGTAAATTCATTGCAATTGAAGGCTTTGCAAGATTTGAACTAAGGTGAGCATAAGGGTAAAGTAATAATTTTTTACATCCAATTTTTTCCATGGATACTTTAATTTGAGATAGCGCGTTTTGTGCCACTGAAGAATCATCACCATTCTCCATTGCAACAAATACCACTACTAGTTCTTCTAGCCTTTGAGTTTGGGGATTTTCAATATCCTCTGCGGATTGTATCTCCTTTTTTGTAGGAGTGTACTCAATGTGATCACAGTGTAGTTGCAATATACGCATGATTAGGGATGTTAAAATGGGCATAAATATACGATTCTCAAAAAATAGAGACAGCCTCCAAATCATGAATATTATGAATGGTTCTCAGGTAGAATACGGCATTAAAGGTCTAATGAAATTTATTCAGAATGAGTGTAAATTACTCATGCAAGGTAAAAAAGATGAACGTCGACATCAGGAATTACTCAAAGAAAAAAAAGAACTAGAAAATAATAGGCCACATGGAATAGATGATATGAGACGATGGAAGCATACAATGGGCAAAATTTTACAAGAACTAGAATTATACAACAAATAGTCACTCAAGACACATTTTAGATCTAAATTCAAATGTACTATATTGATAAATCAAAATAGACGATGAATCCATCAGATGTTTTTAGAAAAAGAAATCTATCCAAAATTAATTTTGAATATGAAGAACTGATTGGTAGAGATTTATCAGATTCTAATATGAAAGGAGTCATTCTAAAAAATAGAGATATTCATAATGCAGATTTTAGTTGTACAGACCTCAGTGGGGCAGATTTGAGTGGAGCCATATTGTTTTATGTTAAAATGCGAGGGGCAGATTTGCACGGAGCAGATTTATCAAATGCAAAACTATGGGATGCAGAATTGTATGGTGCAGATATGAGAGGAGTAGACATTAGAGGGGCAGATTTATTTTATACAGACTTGCGAAGTGTTGATTTAAGTGGAGCCAATCTCAGTGGAGTCAATATAAGACATACAAATTTTGAGGGAGCAGTTTTAGAATCAGTAAATTTTGAGGGAGCAAATTATGACACACATACATTAGATACAATTTCAAAGAACGGAAAAATAGAATTAAAAAAACAAGGAACCCAATGGTAATGAAATAATTGTAAAAATAAAATAAATTCGTTTAAGGTGTATTGTTAAAATTATTTTAATTTTTCCCTTAACGTAATAATAGAACGCAAAATCAATCCAGAAATCCCTAAAGTGGATTTGAGAAATTCAGTTACCCTCAAAAGAGAGTTTTCTCCACGAAATCCCTCATCATAAATCATTTCTATAGATCCTCTATCAGTTTCAACAAAAGAAGTGATTAAAGAAAAAATACCTAATTTTTCATCAGTTTGTTCTGAATAAAGACGTAATTCTACTTTTGAAATTTTGAAATCATCTTGGACAAAATTTCCAGAGGAGAATAAAATTTCAATAGCGTCAGGAGTCTTATCTACACGTGTAGGATCATGTAAATCTACAATATTCATTCTATATTGTTGAGAATTATTCCTAAATAAGTAATAATATCAACACATGTTACCATCAAAAAAAATTCAATGTCTAATCTCGTGTTAGTTTGTCAAATACGCAACAAGCTGTAAGATCTCCTGTTACATTAACCATAGTTCTAGTCATGTCCAAAATTCTATCTACAGAAATTAATAAAACAATACCAATTGGAGAAATTCCTACTGTGGCTAGTATTGTAGATAAACCAATTACACCTGCCCCTGGGACTGCAGGAGTTCCGATAGAAGCCAAAAGAGTGGTTATGATGATTATAATTATTGACAACATATTCAATTCGATTGAAAATAATTGTAACAAAAATAAGACCGTCATATTTTAGGCCTATACCCACATCATCTCCTGAAATCAATCCTACAGATAGTCCTATGATTAAAGAGATTACTACTTGAAGCTACAAGTTTTTGAAAATATAATGTTTAAACGTCAATTAATATACTTAGACTTTTAGCATCCATGAAAAAGAATTAGATAGTATTATTTACTGAAAAATTAATTTTTTTATATGGATCCTCACAAGTTTCACGGTAAAGATATCCCGCACATCAAATTAGATCCAAAAATGAGCATTGAAGATCTTGTTGATGTTTTTGCAAGTTCAGGATTTAATGGACGACAGTTAGGAGATGCAGCTAAACTATATGCAAAAATGATTAAAGAGGATGCTACAATTTGCCTTACAGTTTCAGGTGCAATGACACCTGTAGGGTTTGGAGGGATAATTAAAACACTAATCGAAAGAGGGTTTGTAGATTGGATTGTCACAACAGGTGCTAATGTGTATCATGAAGATCATTTTGCTTGGGGATTACCTGTCAAACAAGGAAGTTTTGATGTAGATGATATGAAATTGTATGAAAACGAAATTGTTAGAATCAGAGACGTTTACATTAAATTTAATGAAACATTAGTGGCACAAGATCAATTAATTCAAAAAATGTTTGGAGATGACTTTCCAGACAAGCCGTTTACCACGGCAGAGTTTTGTAATTTAATGGGAAAATTGAGCAAAGAAAAAGCAAAATATCCTGAAAAAAGTTTCATAACTGCAGCATATGATTACGATGTTCCAGTATACATTTCAACAATAAAGGATTCATCATTAGCATTAAATTTAGCAGTTCATAGATTACAAGGTAAAGTATACAATTTGGATTTTGTTAAAGAAATCATTGAGCAAGCTGCCATTCTATTTAGTTCTAAAAAGTCAGGAATTTTAGAATTAGGAGGAGGAGTTCCAAAAAATACAGCCCAGCAGACAGGTCCACTGTTAGATCAAATCCTAAAAAGAAATGTTGGTGGTCAAGATTATATTATTCAAATTACTGATGCTAGACCAGATACAGGTGGATTATCAGGAGCTACTTTACAAGAAGGAAAAAGTTGGGGTAAAATTCAAGATGCCCATAATGATATGGTTACAGTTTACGCCGATGCTACCATTGCATTTCCAATACTAGCACTTTATGTTCTCAGTAATCAAAAAAAGAGAAAGCCAAAAAGACTTTACAAAAAATTAGACATATTATACAAAAAACTAAGTGACGATTATTTTAAAAATACACACAAGAAAATAAAAAAATCTAAGAAGAAAAACTAAAACTTGTCAAATCTAGCACGTTCAAGATCACGATCATCTTTTGATTCTTTCTTGTATTCTTTATAGTGTTCTTTACAAAGAACTGTCTTTTTGCCAGAAGAATTTACGCGCAGACCCGCAGCTTCAACTTTACTAGCATTAATAGAACGAGCACCATCTTGATCACAGCCTTCAAAGTTACATTTTGCTCCTTTTGATACTACTCCCATAAAGAATAGTATTCAAGATGTTATTTATACTTGAAAATAATTTTTATGTTTGATATTATTAATAATGGAGTTTCTATGAAATTGGTTCATCGTTTATAAGAGGAATATTTTTTTCTAAAATCATGGCTGGAGCAAAGAAAACAACAGGTGAAAATAAAGATAAATCTTCAGGTACCAAGGACACAAAGAAAAAGAAAGACAAAGGCGAGGGGGGACCAAAGAAAGCGGAGATTGTAGTTATTGTAAATGAACAACAAGCATTGAAAATTATTCAAAATTCCAAAGTTATTACAGTTCAAGATCTTGCAAGACAAACAGGAGTTAAAATTTCTGCAGCAAATGCATTTCTAAAAGAATCTACAAATAAAGGAATTGTAAAAAGAGTTGGCGGATATTCAGGTCATCATTTGTATCAAGCAGTTTCTTCATAGATACAAAGAACATCTCCAGGTTTAACATCCTTTAATGCATCAATATTTTCAGATAATTTTCCTATCAGAGTCATAGTTTTTGTAAATACAGTGTCATTTAAGAAAAAACAAAGACTCCCAGCAGATGGCAAGAATGCAACATCACCTTTTTTAAATTCAGCTGTAGATCGTTCTATTCCAGAATCTACATTTAATTCAAAATACAAAATACTTTTTCCAAGTAAGTGAACATGTCCTTCCAGTGGTAAAGATCTCATTATAGTTCCAACAGTTCTTGGAGATAAGTGTCGTTTTAGATCACATGAAATTTTTGCTTTTCCACGAATTTCTAAAATCAGCTGTTTTCTAGATACTGAAGATGTACTCAATTCGCACTTTAAAATGATTAGATTATATAACGTTTTAAGGAAATTTGCTTACTTGTCTGATAGTGAAGAATCTCAATTAATGGAATCTCAACAACCTGAAGAAGATGTGGATGCACCAGTTGAAGAAAATGTTGATGCACCAGTTGAAGAAAATGCAGGACTAAACAAAGCATTAGATACATACAGAAAATTAATCGATAGAAAAGATCTTGTAGAACCATTAACTGAAAAAGAACAAAATAGTTTGGAAAAAAGAATCAAAGAAATTGAAGAAAGAGAAATTATTGAGAAAATTGAAGAACATGAACCAGTAGAAATTCCATGTGAGAAAAATAAAATTACAATTGGACCACCTACATTAACAAGATTTGAAAAAGCAAGAATTATGGGAGCAAGAGCATTACAATTATCATTAGGAGCACCACCATTTATCCCAATTCCAAAAAATGCAAGAATTTCATTAGATATTTCAATGGAAGAATTGGAACAAAGAGTAATCCCAATTACAATTAGAAGAGTACTTCCTAATGGAGATTATCAAAACATACCAATTGATTATTTTGAAAAATGAATCAATGGTCGATAAAACTTAAAAGAACATAAAATTTCTATATATTGAATAATGCTCATGGAAGAGACATCTAAACCACATGGTCAAGAACAGACCGAAAAGTCTGAAGTAGTCACAATACAAATAGGAAATTACCCTGTAATGGAATCTGCCATTGAAGTGTTAACAATACTAGGTAACAAAAAGAAAGTGATTTTAAAATCAAAGGGCAGTAATATACCAAACGCTGTTGCAATAGCAAATATCATTACCGAAAAAATGCTCAAAGGAAATTCTCATGTTCAAAAAATTAATCTAGACACAGTAGCTGCTGCAGGAATTGGAGATATGACTTCAACAATTGAAATTATTTTAATTAAAACCTAGTAAACACTTCCAGGACCTTTAAGAAGCATATTTTCACATTCTTTGCAAACTTGCTCATCAATGTTTGATTCTAAATTATGATGTATCTCACAGATTAACAAACTTGATTTGATGTAATTGCAGAGCCCAATAAATTTAGAAAGACTTGATGGTGTATATGCCCTGTCTGAAGAAAGACCATCACATAATTCATCAATCATTATTGCAACTTGTTTTTCTGCTAAAAGTTTTGCAATCAAAGATGGGTCACCTCTTGTACCCCTAATGTAATTACTAATTGCAGCTTGAGTTACGCCCAACATTTTAGAGATTTCATCTTCTCTAATATTATGATCTTCTGCAAGTTTTTTAGCAAGAATAGCCCGCAATGCAGGAATTAGAGTTTTAGATTCAATTTCAGCAGGAAGTAGCATACCCATTAGGAATTTGATTTAGAATTTAAAGTTTGCAATAAAAATAATTTTCTTCATTTAGTCACATTATGCATATCTATTTTAATTTCTAAATAACATCTAAAATATTGGAAGAATTTTCTCATAATATCTACAGTGTTTTAGAAAAGTCATGTAATGAATGTAAATCAAACTTAATTTCATTATCAGGCGGATTAGATAGTTCTATAATTGCACATTTCTTAAAACCAAGAAAACCAAATACAGTGGCAATAATTGCAGAAGATTTTGTATCAACTGACCTTACGTATTGCCAAATGATTTCAAAAAAAATGGAATTGCCATTGACTATTTACAATGTTAGAACAGAAGAAATTCTAGAAGCAATAGAAGAAACAATAAAAATTTTAAAAAACTTCAATGATATTGAAATTCGTAATAATGTTGTAATGTATTTAGCAATTAAATGGGCAAAAGAAAATGGGGAAAAATCAATCATTACAGGGGATGGAGCAGATGAATTATTTGCAGGGTATAAGTTCCTGATAAACAAATCAGAAGAAGAATTAACAACAGAAATTAAAAGAATATGTTCAATTATGCATTTTCCCACACAAAAAATAGGAAAAGCATTAGGGGTAACTATAGAATCACCTTTTCTAAATGAAAATATAATGAAATTATCTGAGAAAATTCCAGTTAGTCTAAAAGTGAAGGAAGAGAATGGAAAAAGACATGGAAAGTGGATTTTACGAAAAACATTTGAAAAACACATCCCATATCAAATTGCATGGAGAGAGAAATCACCAATGCAAGAAGGATCAGGAACTGCAGGGTTGACCAATTTGTTTGATTCAATTATAGGTGAAGAGCAGTTTGTTGAGAAAAAATTGTCAGTGGAGAAAACAGATAGAGTGATCATTAGAAGTAGAGAATCAATGCACTATTATGAAATTTTCAAAAAATTATTTGGAATACCTGTAGATTCTAAATCAGATGAAGTATGTCCGTATTGTAAACACCATATAGGAAAATCAAAATTTTGTAGAATGTGTGGTGCGTTTCCAATCTAGATATTTTTTTTATATTTTCGAGGCTTTTTTAGAAAAATACGTCTACAGCCAGAACAACAAAAATAGACTTTTTTCCCATCATGATCATGAATCAATGCTAAATCTTCATCAAGTTCAATTCCACATACAGGATCTACTGGCACAGACTTTCCACTTTTAAATTCTATTTATAGATTCATCTTAGGATAAAATGAAGTCAATTTATTGGGGAGGAAATTTACTTTTTATGCTAATGTTCCAGTCACAGATAAGAAATTATAAATTTTGAATGTAGTCGAGATACTATTACGTAAAGAAATTATGGATTCATTTCACCAACAATTGAGTTTTTAGTAATTAACCCGATTGCTTTTGCCAATTCATAAATTAGTAAATAATTAGAATTCAATTTTTCATTAAAAAATATGTAAACGTCATGTAATTTTATTATTAATTAAGGCGATCATAAAGTTTCAAAGATTGAAACTAAATGTTATTGTAAATTAATGATTTCAAGAATTTTCTTTGGAAGTGAACCATAATCAGAGTCAGGTTCAGATACGACATACAATATGTCATCATTGATTATCACACTAATTGCAAGTGCACGTTGACGAGAAGCCATGGCAAAATTTACCGGGCCAAGTTGTTTATCAAATTCTTTTCTCATTTTTACGCGCAATGCTAGTTCCATGAAAATCATTTCGTCATCTTTTTCACTTTCTAAAGGTTCAACATTTTCTTTCATTCCACCTGCAACTAATCTACCTCTTTCATTAATTACACCTACAAAACGAATTTTTTGATCAATTGTAAATATTGAATTACAAATTTTTGCATAATCATAAATTTTAGCAGACAAATTACTTAGTCACACTAAATGTCACTTATTTATTATCTTTCTATAAAATTTTGAGGCTAATTATATTAAAAACTATGAAGTTAATTTTTTCACCAATGCAAGAAATTCATTTTCAGACATTGGAGGTATTTTCATGATTTCAAGATTTTCTGAAACATGTTCTGTGGATTTTTGTCCCACCAAAGGAGCTAAAACACCAGGTGATGAACGAATAAATTGTAAAGCACCTAAAGAAGGTTTTAGATTATTGAATTCAGGCATTGCATCAGGAGTAAGTAATTTGCCTTGCATGAAAGGAACACTAGTGAACACTCCAACTCCTAATCGCATAGCAGCCTCCAAAATAGAAACATTTTCAGTTCCAAGTAGTTGATTTTTTGCAAGTAGTGCTTGATCATAATTCATGTTGTAAGGTAATTGAATAAATCGAAATCCATGATTTTCACCACCAATTTTTTTAGCCATGTTAACTGTATCTTTAAGTGAAAGATATTGTGGATTATCAAATGGAACCCTAAAACATTCCCATGTTGCCATACCATAGAATTTAATTTTTCCTTCATTTCGTTTTTGTTCATATAATTCAAAAACAGATTTTAAATTCTCTAGAAACTTTTCTTTTGAAACATCCTTTATTTGCCCCTCAACAGCATTATGAAGATACATCAAATCAAGACATTCAAGATCCAAATTTTTCAAACTCCTATCTAATTGATCAGAAAGATATGATGTAGTCATACAATGATATCCAGATGTGACATCACCTTCTTTGATAACTCCTTTTTGAGAGTATTCTTCTTTTACATATTCCCAAAATCCCAGTTGGACATCAGCATCATTTGTAACATAGCCATTTTTTGAACTGACAAATATTTGATTTCGATTAATTTTACCATCTTTAACTAGTTCTGCAATTGCCTTTCCAACGGATCTTTCTGCTTTTTGTGATCTATAGTTTATTGCAGTATCTATAACATTAATTCCAGATTGAATTGATTGTTTAACAGCATTTTTTACCAATTCATCAGTTTTTGCATCAGGATCTCCAAGATACGTTCCAATACCAACATTAGAAAGAAAGAGATTTTCAAATTCTTTAAAATTCTCTGAATTTATGCCTGAATTTTTAGAAAATTCTTGAGTGCCTTCAAAAGTTGCATGGCCTGAAATCATACAGATTCTTTTTAATCGCTAAATTTATGTCTAGAGTAAAGATCCAAGTAAAAAACTAACTACAAACAAAATACCAGTTATCCTACCAAACATCAAAGTTGAATACATGTAAGGTACGAGAGTATCAATAGAGTCATAATTTTTCTGTAACCCAATTCCTGATTTTACCACTAATGGAATGCTAAGAAAACTAATCATTGAAATTAAAGGGAATAAATTCATCCAAATACCAATTATTATTGCCACATATGACACAAGAGGGAAAACCCAAAATAATTTTGCTGCTCTTTGTTTTCCAACAATAATGACCAAGGTTTTCCTACCTTTAGATTTGTCTGCATCATGATCTGGAAAAGATACAATAAAAAGCACAAGTGAAGACAACGAGCCTACCACGATTCCAGCAAAAATAGATTCAAATGAAACTGCACCAGATTGAATAAAGAAAGTTCCGATGACTATCATTGAACCTTTTACTGCAACAAAAAATTCACCCAATCCAGAATCAATAATTTTAGTAGAATAGAAATAGATAGATAAAATTGCAAATCCAAGAATAATAGCAATGGTAATGCCATCTGTAATTACAAAATATCCTCCAATAATAGTTCCAATTATTAAAAATAAAACTCCTGCACGATATACTGAAGATGGTTGGAGTAATCCTTCTGGCAATACCCCAGTACCACCACTCATTTTAGTTCGTGTTGTTTTAGTATCAATTCCACGTTTAAAATCCCAAAAATCATTTAGCAAATCAACACTAGCATGAAGTGACATCACCCCAGCAAATGTTAGCAAAGCATCAAATGGTTCAATTAAAGAGTTTTGCCACCAATTAAGTGCCAAGCCTACAGATACCGCAATTATTGATGCAAGTAGGAATCTTACCCTAATTACTCGAAACCAGACAGATAACATCAAAAAGAATACTAGTTTTTCAGTATAATATTCATGAGTTTTGATTTTGTCTATTGTTTATATTAAAAATAAATGAAATATGTGTTATGATAATAGGTAAAATTTCAGACAATGAGAAAAAAATCAAATTTGATACGAATATTCACTGCACCAATTGTGGCAAACAAGTTCCCGGAGGAATAAAAGCAGGTGAAGAATATTCAAAAACAGAAGAATTTAAAATAGAATTTGAAGAATTTTTAAAAAAATACCTGTGTGGAATTTGTAGAGATAAAAAAAGACTAGAAAAAAACTAAGAACAAATCACAATATTAACCGATTAAACTAGGGAGTCATCACTTACTTCAATAGGTTTTCGTCCCATAAAACCAGAGTCCTTCTCATGCCAAAATTTAATTTCAGTTTCACCATATTTCCAACAAAGCCAGACTTCCTCCTCAAATCGTTTTGAAGGAAAATCCAATAATCCCTGCTCTATACTTTTGACAACGACACCCGTATTTTCCAATAATTCAACAGATTCATAGAATTGAGTAATTGCAGAATTTAGGCGTTGTTTGAGAGTTACGTATGATTCAAAAGAATTCGTAGTTGATACGCTCATCTGTAATTCCTGTTCTATTTTTTTAGCTTCAGTATTTTTTGCTAAAGCATACTCAAATTTTTTTATTATATTAGGCAAAGCATAATTTGCCTCATTTGTTGTAAAAAAGGAGAACATCAATAGTATCCCATAATGAGAGATTAAAAATCTTAGGTGTAAAGGCGACATTATTCTAAATATACCAAATCTCATTACTCTAAAAATAGAATAACATCATCACTAGAATCGCTAGAAGAAATAGGGGATAAAACAGAAATACGATAGGAGCAAAAAAATAACATGACCAAGGAAAAAAGTATGAAGCATTTTATAAAATGCACATTTTGTGGTAAATCAGATCGAGTAGAATATTTAGGCGGGCTCGATTGGTTTTGTAATAAAAAATGTCATTACAATTATAGACACATGAAAGACAATTCATAATCTCCAGATAATTGTGAAAAGTAGCATTTAGAATCTAAGGATTTGATTTAGTGGGAGGATTCAATCTTTGTTCCTCTTCAATACGGTCAAAGCATCCTTCTATTTCATCTAATTGCCCAATGTATTTTTCTCGACACTCTTGTTCAAGATATGTTTTTTGTAGTAGCTGCCATGAAATTTTATCACGTCCATCCCTATCTATATTATTTTGAGGATTTTCTTGCTGAATTTGAGTAACAACCATTAGAATAATTATAGTAATAGTGACACTTACTACTATCATGATTGGCATTATATGTTTCACTACAATTCAGATAATTCTATTAACTTAAGATTGTTGTTCTTGTATCAGAATAACTCATGTAATTTATTTATTATAATTTTTACCAATATGGAATAGTAACATGTCAAAAAATAAAGTATTCCAGATGCAGATTTATTAAGAAAGATTTTAGATGAAATTCATGAGCGAAGATCAATTAGAACAATCAATCATTCAAGTAATCAACGGAGCTGTATGTACGATTCCTGCATATTTAGATGAAATCAAAGAAAACAAACAAGTGTTAAAAGTAGAAAATGCGCAAGAATTTGTTTATGGAATTGTAATTGGAATGGCTTTAGGAATTGGAGGGGCGATATTAAGTGCGCAAAAAGAAACACCAACTGAAGAAGATCAGATGAAAATAAGAGATATCATTTACAAGCATATTCCAGAAATAAGAGAAAGAATATTCAATTGATCATATTCAATCAAAAAGAAATAAAGTTTTTAAAAACATTAGAAGAAGCAAGAATTGCAACATCTCACGATAACATTCCACATGTAAAACCAGTATCATTTGTTAAAATCGACAATGAAATTATTATTACTACAGATTACAACACACGAACTTATACCAATATCAAATTAAATCAAAATACAGGAATTGTAATTGACATTTACAAATCAGGAGAGCATAAAGCAATATGCATTCAAGGTAAAACAGAGATTATTGAAAGTGGGCTTGAATTTCAAAAGTTTTATGAGATTTTTTATAATAAATTTCAATTGGTAAGAAAAGACCCATGGAAAGAAAATGAAGCGCCATTTTTAAAAATAATTCCAAAAACAAAAATTAGTTGGGGTTTAGATTAGATACTGAAATAGATTCATCTATTTTATAAAAAAATTACTTATGACAATTACAATTGCAACTAGATGGAATGCATCTGTGGGTTAAACAGTCTTTACAACCTTTACTCCTACCACTTTTTACCCTTAACCAGTCTCTATCCATTTTTCTATTTTTTAAATAAAATACTAACAAATAAAGACATGAAATAATTTCAACATCGCATTGTCAAATAAAATAAAATGCTCACACATACTAGTGGAAAAGCAATCAGAATCACTAGTAATTTTACAAAAAATCAAAGCAGGTGAAAAATTTGGAAATTTAGCAAAAGAATTTTCAACAGACAAAGGGAGCGGTAAGAAAGAAGGAAATCTGGGATATTTCACAAAAGGTATGATGGTGAAACCATTTGAAGATACAGCATTTAAACTACAGATCGGAGAAATTTCAGAACCAATAAAGACTGAATTTGGATATCACATCATCAAAAGGACAGGATAATTTATTGTAAAGATTTGGATTCTTGTATTTTATTAAAATCTGCATTAATTTTCTGACTAATTCTTTTAAAATCCTTACGAATTTCTTTGGGAAGTTTTTTCTCCTTTTGAAGAAGACCATTCATTTCTTTGGATTCATCAAATATTACCAATAAAGATTTAGGACAAATATACAGTTTAGAATATTATTATCAATTTTCACCTTTAAAAAACCAAAATAAAATACACAACGTTTTTTGCAGCCACAGAATAAAAGTAATCATGGTACTCACAAAAGAAACATTAAATGAGATTTTAGAATATTTAGATAAAGTTACTGAAAATTTGGCAAAAGATGCATTTCAAAATTTAGAGATAGAGGGGGGATTTTCAGGTATAGAAAATTTTCTTCAAAATCAATTTGACATAAGATTAGAAAATTTACTAGTTGCTAAAAAAAGCAGTATTCATCATTTAGAATCAGGAATGAAAAATAGAGTAATTCAAAGAAAACAAATAATTTTTGACAGAATATCCAAACAACATAAAAATTAAAGAAATGCATCTAATCCTTGTTTTTGAGATTTAATTTCTCGATTGTTTTCTAAAACTTTAGTCATTTTTTCACCCATAGATTTTGCTGCAGTTATTTTTCGTTTTCCAATCCAATAATATGTCTCATCAATAGTATTTTTAGCAATCAAAACTACTAGTTTACCAGTATCTTTTCTACCAGTTCGCCCTCTTCGTTGGATGAATCTTACAGAACTTGGAACATTGTCATAGAAAATAACCTGATTAACCTCAGCAATATCAAGTCCCTCTTCTCCAACACGAGTGGCAACTAGAACTCTAAAAAGACCATCCCTAAAATTCTGTACAGTTTCAATCTGTTTTTTCTGTTTTAATCCAGCATCACCAGCCTTTCCAATTAAAATGCCTGCAGAAATACCCAATTCTGTAAGTTTGTTGTAAATTAGATCAACAGAATCCCTATAGCTAGTAAAGATGAGTACTTTTCCCGGAACAGATTCAATTATTTCTTTGAGTTTAGGAATCTTTGAATGCTCAATACCACGAGATTGAGATTCATTTGCCAATTGGATTGCCTTAGTAAAGTTTGGATCAATTTCAAATAATTCTTTAACACCAACACCTTTTTTGACTTTTGCACGCTCACAGAATTTTAGAAAAGGAGTAATCCCATGAGCTTCAAGCATATTCAGAGCATAGTGAATTCTGATTGCGGTGAATAATGGTTTTGCAGAACGTCTATTCTGATTTAATACAAATTGTCTAATCCTAAGTAGAGCAGAAAGAGATTGTTGTTCAGCCAAACGAATTCCATTTTTTCTCAAAGTATCATATCGTTCATCTAATGCTAATTTCAATAATTTTTGGATGGATTTTAATTCAGGAGGAAGTTCTACGTAAATCCATTCAGTATTTGTTTCATGAGTGTATGGCTTTACGTCAGGACTATCTTCAGTACGTTCTGCAACACTAGAGATTCGAAGTTTTGTCAAAATTTCAGTTGCTTTGTCTTTCTCACTGGGTAATGTAGCAGTCATTCCAACAAGTCTTGCAGATGAAGTCTCAAAACGCTCAGCAATTCCAGAATATGCATAATCACCTACAGTTCTATGTACCTCATCAAACACTACAAGAGCGAATTGTTCTGGAGTTACTATACCTCGGATTAAATCGTTTCGAGTAATTTCAGGAGTTGCACAAACAATGCTATTATTCCAAAGTTTAGTCCTCTTTGGAATTGTATCCTCTCCAGTAATCAGAGAAATGTCATCAAGAGTAAGATTGTTTTTTAAAAAATCATAATGCTGATTTACCAGAACTCTGGTTGGTGCCAAAAACAAAATACCACCAGTTCCTTTTGACAAATATTCAGCAATGACATGTAGTGCAACTGCAGTTTTTCCAAGACCAGTAGGTAAAACTACAATACAATTTTCTTTAATAGCCTGATTTGCCAAATTTACCTGATAATCTCGTTTCTCAATAGAGTTTTTTTTCACATATTTTTTATCTACAAAATCAGTCATCAGATAAAGAAAGATCGTAATTTATCGATTTTATGCTTTCGTATAGTAACTTACTACGCCATAGTCGCTTTTCTTTCGATGATACTTCAAAATTTAGAATACTGATCGCATTTGTAATTCTAACTAGCGTGATCCATATATTGAACAGACAGACAGGAATCCTGTGAGTAATTCTTTTGATAGGCCAGATTGGGATGAATATTTCATGCTCCAAGCAGAACTTGCTAAACTTCGTTCAAACTGTATGACAAGACAAGTGGGCGCAGTAATTGTTAGAAACCACAGACAATTAGCTACAGGGTATAACGGAACCCCACCAGGAATCAAAAATTGTTTTGAAGGAGGATGTAAAAGATGCCAACTCAGAATGGAGGGGAAAATTGAATCAGGTGCATCGCTTGACAGATGTCTGTGTAATCATGCGGAAGCTAACGCCATCATGCATTGTGCGATTTTAGGAATTGAAGCTGGAATAGCAGGAGCCATCATATACACGACATTTGTTCCATGCCTAGAATGCACAAAAATGGCAATAACTATCGGAATTAAAAAATTTGTTTGTCTTGATGCATATCCAGAAACAGATTATGATTTGTTAAAAGAGGCAGGAGTAGAAGTTGTACATTTAGATAAAAATAAAATTGTAAAATGGGCAAAGGCCCTAGTAAGTAAATACGAGAATTCTGTGTGAGAAAATGCAAGTAAACATAGGAGAAAGTAAAAGAATTGAATCAATGTTGCCATCAATGCTGGTGTCAGCTACATATGACAACATATCAAAATCAATAGTTTTAAAATTCTATGAACCAAAATCTAAAGAATTAATTTTGTGGCATGATGAAACAAGTCATAAACCATATTGTTATTCAAGACTATCACCAGATGAATTAGATTTTCTTCAAGAAAGAACAGATATACTTGAAATCAAACAAATTAAAAAATACGATTTACTAAAGGATGAAGAAATTCAAATGTCACAAATAATTGCAGACAACCCATTATCCATAGGGGGGAATTTTGGAGAAAGCATCAAAAATCAAATTGAAACGTGGGAATCAGATCTCAAATATTATGAAAGTTATCTTTACGATAGAGGATTAATAGTTGGAAGATATTACGAAGTAAAAAATGGAAAAATAGAACCATATGATTTAGAAATTTCTAACGAAGTAAAACTTGCACTAAAAAGTTTGTTGTGGGATAAAGTAGATAGTGAAAGCATGGTAGATGCAGAAGAATTTAAAATATTTATTTCAGAATGGGCAGATTTACTAAATCAACCTATTCCAAGAATAAAAAGACTTAGTGTAGATATTGAAGTTGAAGCAGTAATCGGAAGAATCCCAGACCCAAAACTTGCAGAAAAGAAAGTTACAGCCATAGGCCTAAAAGGATCAGATGGATTTGATCAAATTTTTGTACTCAAAACAGAAGGAACTGAGGAAGGAACAAACGAATTAGAACCAACCATCAAGATAAAATTCTATGATTTATCAGATGAGAGAAAAATGATAGAAGATGCATTTGAAATAATCAAGACATTCCCATTTGTTCTAACATACAACGGAGATGAATTTGATTTACCATATCTTTACAACAGAGCAGAAAGATTAGGAGTAAAAAATTCAGAAAACCCATTTTATATGATGAGAGATTCTGCAACGCTCAAAGAAGGAGTTCATCTAGACTTGTACAAAGTTCTTTCAAACAGATCATTTCAAATTTATGCTTTCAGTCAAAAGTATACAGATTTTTCTCTGAATAGTGTTTCAAAAGCACTACTAGGAAAAGAAAAGATCGACTATGGATTAGAGTTTGATGAATTATCACTATACCAAACTGCAAATTATTGTTACAATGATGCTCTACTAACATACGAACTCAGCAGTTTCAACAAAGATTTGTTGATGGATTTGCTTGTAATCATTGCAAGAATTGGAAGGTTACCAATTGATGATGTTGCCAGATTGGGAGTATCTCAGTGGATTAGGAGTTTATTGTATTTTGAGCATAGACGAAGAAATTGCTTAATTCCAAAACGTGAAGAATTGCAAAGTAGATCAGAGGGGGTTATGTCTAATGCCGTAATTAAAGACAAAAAATACAGAGGAGGATTAGTTGTAGAACCAAAAGAAGGAATTCATTTTGATGTAGTTGTCATGGATTTTGCAAGTCTGTATCCGAGTATCATCAAAGTTAGAAATTTATCATATGAGACAGTAAGGTGCACTCACGAAGAATGTAAAAAAAATACAATTCCAGGAACCAATCATTGGGCATGTACAAAGAAAAATGGTTTAACATCATTAATTATTGGATCATTGCGAGATTTGAGAGTAAACTACTACAAGAGTTTATCAAAAAAAGAAACACTAACTGATGATCAAAGACAACAATACACAGTAGTTAGTCAAGCACTCAAAGTGATTCTAAATGCCAGTTATGGGGTAATGGGTGCTGAAATATTTCCACTGTATTTCCTACCAGTAGCAGAAGCAACAACAGCAATTGGCAGACATACAATTTTAGAGACAATCAAAAAATGTGAGGCAACAGGAATTGAAGTCTTGTATGGAGATACAGATTCATTATTTCTGAAAAAACCAACCCCAGAGCAAATCAAAATTGTAATAGAGCAAGCAAAAAAAGATCATGGGGTAGATTTGGAGATTGACAAGACATACAGATATTGTGTACTTAGTAATAGAAAGAAAAACTATCTTGGTGTAACAAAGTCAGGCAAAGTAGATGTTAAAGGATTAACAGGTAAAAAGTCACATACACCTGCATTTATCAAAAATTTATTTTATGAATTAGTAGACATATTATCCAAAGTTCAAACAATGGATGACTTTGTTAAAGCAAAAATAGACATTGCAGAAAAAATTTCAATATGTGGAAAAAAAGTAGAAGCCAAAGAAATTCCGTTAGAAGATTTAACATTCAATGTAATGCTTAGTAAAGCCCCTTCAGAATATGTAAAAACAATTCCTCAACACATTAGGGCAGCAAAACAACTAGAATCAATTAGAGAAATAAAAAAAGGGGATAAAATTTCATTTATTAAAATTTTAAACAAACCAGGAGTAAAACCTGTAGAGTTGGCAAAAAAAGAAGAAATTGATTCTAAAAAATATATGGAATTTATGGAGGCAACATTGGAACAAATCACATCATCAATGGATTTAGATTTTGATACAATGTTAGGAAAACCAAAACAAACGGGGCTAGACGAATTCTTTTGGAGTTGATATGAATCATGGAAGTTGATGGAACATTATTAACAATTCTAGGCATAACAGCAGGAATCTTAATTCTTACAGGATGGGTAGAGCAAATTTACAATGGATATAAAACAAAAATGCTAAAAGATATTTCAAAATTTCTCACGATCTTTATAGCTGCAGGATCAATTTTGTGGTTAATTTATGGAATTATCGTATCAGATATATTTATCATAGGCACAAACATCGCAGGAATAATTCTAATGATAATTGTATTTACAATGAAAAAACGATATGATAAACTATCAAAATTAAAACAATCTTAATCAAGAATTAAATACGTTATAGAAAATTTTAAAGAGAGATGTTCGTAATTAATTGTAAAAACTATGAAGAAATTGCAGGAGGCAACATTGTCAAATTCGTAAAAATAGTAGAAAGAATTTCTAAAAAATATAAAATAAAAATTGCAATTGCACCACCACAGCACCTAATAGGATTAGTATCAAATAGTACAATTCCAATTTTAGCTCAACATATTGATGATTCTAAAGTTGGAAGTACGACAGGTTTTGTAATTCCAGAATTATTAAAAAAATCAAAAGTTAAAGGATCGTTAATCAATCACAGTGAACATAGAATTTCAAGTAAAGAAATTGAAAAACTAGTTTTAAAATTAAAAGAATTGAAAATGATATCTATTTTATGTGTAAAAGATGTGGCCGAGGTAAAAAAATATGTAAAACTAAATCCAGATTACATTGCAATTGAGCCTCCAGAATTAATTGGATCAGGTAAAGCAGTATCTAAAGAAAAACCAGATCTTATTTTAAAAGCTGCAGATGCCATAAAAAATGCAAAAAATAGTACAAAACTACTTTGTGGTGCAGGAATAGTTTCAGGAGAAGATGTTTCAAAAGCAATAGAATTAGGATCTGACGGAATACTCGTTGCAAGTGGAATTATCAAAGCAAATGACTGGAATAAAATAATAAATGATTTTGCCAAATCAATGGTTTAATACCCCCTTTCTAAGATTGGATAATCGTAAAAAATGAAACAAGTTTATTTTTATGATGAAGGAGACGGTAAAAATAAGAAGCTTCTAGGCGGTAAAGGGGCAGGTCTGTGTGAAATGACCAGAATAAAACTACCAGTTCCACCTGGATTTACAATTACTACAGAAGTGTGTAAGAATTACTATGAAAATAATAAAAAATTGCCAAATACACTCATGGTAGAAGTAAAAAAGAATATTGCAAAAATAGAGAAAAAGACAGGTAAAACATGGAATTCTAAATCAAACCCATTACTAGTTTCAGTCAGATCAGGGGCAGCCATTTCAATGCCAGGAATGATGGACACTATTTTGAATTTAGGATTAAATGATGAAACGGTGTTAGGACTTGCTGAAAAAAGTAAGAATCCAAGATTTGCCTGGGATTCCTATAGAAGATTTGTTCAATTATTTGGTAAGGTAGTATTTGAAGTAAATGACAGTAAATTTGATGAGGTGTTAGAAGCAGCAAAGAAAAAACAAAACGTTGAAGGAGATAGTGATTTGAACGAACAATCACTAAGAGAAATTGTATCTCAATACAAGCAAATTTGTGATAACCATACAGGAAGAAAATTTCCAACAGACCCAACTGAACAAGTTGAACTTGCAATTAAAGCAGTGTTTGGTAGCTGGATGGGAGAAAGAGCAATCATATACAGAGAGAGAAACAACATTACAAAAAATATAGCAGATGGAACTGCCGTAAATATTGTATCAATGGTATTTGGAAACATGGGAGATGACTGTGCCACAGGTGTTGTATTTACAAGAAATCCAGGAGATGGAACACGTAAAATTTATGGTGAATATTTAATTAATGCTCAAGGCGAAGATATAGTTGCAGGAGTAAGAACTGGAAAACAAGTAGATGATATGAAAATAGACCTTCCAGAATCATACAAACAATTAGCAGAAACATGTGAAAGACTAGAAAAACACTACAAAGAGCCACAAGATATTGAATTTACTATTGAACAGGGAAAATTTTACTTGTTGCAAACAAGAAATGCAAAGATGAATGCAGTTGGAATGGTAAAAACATCAATTGACATGGTTAATGAGAAATTAATTGATCGAAATAAAGCAATTACAAGACTGGATGCAGAACAATTAGAACAATTATTACACAAAAGAATGGATCCTGATGAAATTAAGAACTTTACATTATTTGTTAAAGGAATAGCTGCATCACCTGGAGCAGCAAGTGGAATTGCAGTGTTAGATGTTAAAAGAGCAACTGAAATTGGTAAGAACGGTGCCAAAGTAATTCTAATCAGAGAAGAAACAAAACCAGAAGATGTTCCAGCTTTCTTTGAATCTGTAGGAATTCTAACAAGCAGAGGCGGTAAAACATCTCATGCAGCAGTAGTAGCTAGAGGAATGGGCAAGCCATGTATCGTTGGATGTTCTAATTTAAAAATTGATTTAGATAATAAACAATGTAGTGTAGATGGAAAAGTTGTACGTGAAGGTGACGCAATTACAATTGATGGTAGTTCCGGAAGTGTATACATTGGAGATATTCCAACTATAGAACCAAAAGTAAACGAAGACTTTAAACAAATTCTAGAATGGTCACAAAAAGCAAAGAAGATTGGGATTAGAGCAAATGCAGACACTCCTGAAGGTGCAAAACTTGCAAGAGAATTTGGAGGTCAAGGAATTGGATTGTGTAGAACTGAAAGAATGTTCAATGGAAGTGATAGAATTAATCTATTTGTAGATATGATTATGGCTGAAAATATAGACGAACGAAATAAGATTCTCCAAAAATTAGGAGAATTACAAAAAAGTGACTTTATAGAAATTCTACAAGCTATGGAAGGTTATGAAGTTACAATTAGATTGTTAGATCCACCATTACATGAATTCTTACCAAATCCTGAAGAATTGTCAGAGAAAATCCGCAAATTAGAATTACAGAATGCAACAAGTGAAATTGCAGAAGCAAAAATTGTTCTAAAAAGAGCAAGGGAACTTGCAGAGGTTAATCCAATGATGGGTCATAGAGGAGTTAGAGTTGGAATTACATATCCAGAAATATATGAAATGCAAATTCGAGCAGTCTTTGAAGCATTAGTAGAACTAACAAAGAAGAATGTTAAAGCACATCCTCAAATAATGATTCCACAAATTAGTAGTATTGCAGAATTAAACTATATTAAGAAAATTTATGACAGAATCAAAAAAGAATCAGAATCTCAACACAATATGAAATTAAACATTAACTTTGGAACTATGATAGAAGTTGTAAGAGCCGCATTAACTGCAAATGAACTTGCAACTACTGCAGAATTCTTTAGTTTTGGTACAAACGACTTGACCCAAGGAACATTTAGTTTTAGTAGAGAAGATGTCGAAGGAAAATTCCTCCCAGAATATATGGAAAAAGAAATACTAGAAAGAAACCCATTCCAATCTATCGATGTAAATGGTGTAGGTAGTTTAATAAAAATGGGTCTTGCAGCAGGCAGAGAATTACGACCAAACATGGAAGTTGGCATATGCGGAGAACATGGGGGAGATCCAAATTCTATTAAATTCTGTCATAGTGTAGGACTAAGTTATGTAAGTGCATCACCACACAGAATTCCCATCGCCATAGTTGCAGCAGCACAAGCAGCAATCGAACAACCAACAAAGGTAAAAGCTAAATCAAAATCAAAGGTAAAAGCTAAATCAAAATCAAAGGTAAAAGCTAAATCAAAATCAAAGGTAAAAGCTAAATCAAAATCAAAGGTAAAAGCTAAATCAAAATCAAAGGTAAAAGATAAATCAAAGGTAAAAGATAAATCTAGAAGAAATAAATAATTACTCTAATCAACCATAAAAAAACCCAAAATTTAGTAAAAATAGTATAAAATGTAACAATATCAAACTTGAAAATTACAACATTGTCAATATCTGCTATAATCAACTATAGAACGTGGGATTTACTAAAATTTGTCCAGGGTGTAGACAGACCTATTTGTCACTTGTTGCATATATGTCCCATATCAAAAATAACCACAATAAAGAATCTCCAGAATTATTTGTAAAAGAAAGTGGTGAATTGAAATGGACATTTAGAAGCGATGACTAAGGTATAATGATTTCTAAAAATAAATTTTTAAATCAATCAAAATCATCTCAAAATGGATTGTTACCAAGAATTGATTCAATAAAGCAAATTAGGCAAAAAATCGGCATTACGCAAAAAAAACTTGGCGCCATGACAGGAGTTAGTACTTCAATGATAAATCAAATTGAATCAGGTAGAAGTCAACCAAGTTATAATACAGCTAAAAAAATTTTTGAGAGCCTTGCAAAACTAGAAGGAGAGTCGTCTTCTCACACAGCGGGGGATTTTTGTAGTCAGGATATCGTAAAGCTAAAACCAACAAATACACTTCACGATGCAATTAAAAAAATGCATGAATTATCAATTAGCCAAATCCCTGTTTTTGATAATTTAGAAGTAGTAGGGTTAATTTCAGAAGATGGAATTGTAAAACATCTAGCTGATTTAGGCCAAACAGATTTGAAAAAAGCAACGCTTGCAGACACCATGGATCCAGTTCCACCAATAGTAGATTTTGACACCCCTGCAAATGTTTTAGTTCCTTTGATAAGATATTCCAAATGCATTCTAGTTTCTAAAAAATTAAAAATTATAGGAATCATAACAGCTTCAGATACTTTGAAAATGATGGAATGAGTAGCTTACACCATTGATCATAGTAACAATGCCTACCTAATTGTCAGAGATGATGCATAGTCAAAACATACAAAAAATCCAAACTCCAATACGCTTAAGTTTAAAATTTTTGTAGAGAATTCATGACAAGTTTTGACGACGGTAAGAAATCAGCCATGGTATTTCTTAGTGATTTAAAAGACGATAAACTGATTTGTTGGAATCGAGTATCGTTAGAGGATGAAGAATTTTATGCTAATTTTCTTAATTTCAAAAAAGACTTTGAATCAGTTTTTACAAAAATAGAGTTAGACAGTAAAAATATAACAGATAAAGAAAAATTAAGACAAAATATAGTTTTCATGATTTATGTAAGATACAATTATGTCGTATCCCATCTTGAAATTATTAACAAACTTTTAAAATTAATGATATGTAAAAAACCTAAACTAGAATACAAAAAACAAACTACATTACCTCAACTGATTAGTATGATTTGTGATAATCTCGGACATAGTGAAAACTGGAGTGAAAGGACTAAAGAAACATTCCATCCCAAGTTTAAAAATGCAATAGCACATCATATTTTTCTAATAACCGAAGACGGAATAACAATTTATCCAGATGATATTAAAAAGAAAGAAACATACGACATTTTTGCATTACAAGAACTTAACGCATATGTGCAAGGACTACTTTCAGGATTTGTAGAATTTACAAACAATGAGAAAGCAGAACATGGTATTTAGATTCTAAACCCCAATAAGATTAAGTTCAATATTATTGCAGAAAATTTGTAAATGGAAGAATTGGTAAAAAAAGTTAATTTTCTTAATCAAGAGATAGAATCTTTAGTGGGTCAATTGACATTGTTAAAACATGAATGTCTAAGATTAACCAATAGTAAGGAAAAAATAAAACTTGAAAATCATGTTGGAGAAATAATAGAGAAAATTACAGCATGTGATAAAAAACGTGAAAAATTATTACGAGAAATAGAAAAATTAGCAAATAGTCAATAACTATTTCAATCCCAAAAATTCTTGAATTATCTTCAAACACTTACCAATGAATCGGAAGCATTGCACTGACCGCACTTTGTACTCTTACTCCATTTCTCAACTGTCTTTCCTTGAGAAATTTTTACTACCGTTACACGATTGCATCCAGTACACTTTGCTTTGGCTGAATAATTTCCTGTGTTGTCTCCCACAAACAAATCCTTGAATCCCATAACACGATTAATTTCATTGCTAATATTTGATGGTTAATTAAAATTTTACTAAAAAATATTATTCAATAATCACATTCTAATTTTAGACGTAAAAAATTAACATAATTAGGCTAATTAATATTAAAATAAAAAATAATATTTGAAAAGAATCAAGTTTAAAATTAATTAAACGAAACTAACTTACATCTACTTTTTGTTCTTTGGTAAACATTCTTTACAATATACTGGTCTGCCTTCTTTTGGTTCAAAAGGAACCTCAGAATCTTTTCCACAGTCTGAACAAGTACATTTGTACATTTTTCTGTCTTCTGACATAATACACATGAATTTCCGCTCTATAATAACAAGCGTATTCAATTAAATGAGTATTGTTTAGTTAGATTATTCTTTAGGATTGGTAAAGTTAAACGAGCTTACCTTACATTGTAAATAATAAAAAAGAACCCTCTATTCAGATTTAGTTTCCATATTTCTCTCATCCATACAATAAATACAAGCACAATGCCAATGACACCCTAATTGATTTGACTTTGGTACTTTCTTTTTCTGCGCGAATCACTCAAGTGAGAAATAGTTGTCAAAGTATCAATCTGTCACGGGGCGCGCGAAAGAGGTCTCAAAGAAACATGAAAATGACAGAAAATGCTCGTTATACTCTAATTTGTGCATAATGAATGCTAAATCTTGTTTGATCTGTCTTGTTCTCTCATTTATGTTCAAAATGATTAGTAAAACATTGCATAATAGCACATTTGATGAAAATTGACATTTAGTGTTACAATAATATGTTAACGAGTTTATTTTATTATAAAAAAAGAAATTATTGAGTCCAACCATAACTCATTAATTTTTGAACGCTAGTTGATTTTACACAAGCTGGATTTCCAGAAGATTTGAAGACAAGTTCCATTGAAGATTTACATTGAACATCATTTGGTTCAACTCCTTCTTTGATCTGTTTCAAAGGAGGTAAACTTGCAAGATATACCTCTTCATGTTCTGATGTAACGGATTGAATTCCAGATAACTCCTCAAATTCATAAATTACTGCATCTATGGAATCTGCTACATCTGTAGGATCTGCTCGGATGTCAAAATTAGACCATACTTGTTCATAGTATTCGTTGATTCGTTTTGAATCAACTGGATCTATGCCATCAATAGTGCCAAAGATTTGTTGAGACTGCCAAATGAATGCAGACCCATCTTGGAACTCTGCTATCTCTTCGATGATTCCATTAACAATTGCTTCTTTGTATTCAACTTTTGAAGTCTCAAGAAGTTGGTTGATTAATTGCATTTTAAATTCAGATTCATTACTTAATTCGTAACCAACTACAATTTCTCGTGCTTCTTGAATAATCTTCTTTGCATCATCAATTACTAGTTGAGCTTGCTCTCGATTTACATCTGTACTTGCTTTGTCTTTTAACTCCAATAATGTATTTTGGAGTTTTTGATCAAAGTCCGGATTACTTTCAAGATATCCACTCATTGTCCCATACAATTCAGAGATTGGATGTGTTGCATGAACTATAGCTAATTCTGCATTCCTTTCATCAAGATTCATTTCTAATGCCCAAAAATGACCTAATGTTTCTTCCAAAGTACCTGCAAATTCTATTTTTTCATTTCTTTCTAAATCTGCAAAAGCGATTGGGGTACTAAGAATAATCATAGTCAAAATTCCCATCATGATTTTATTCATTTTTTGTAATAATTTTCACTGTTGTTTAAAACTTCAAATGGTTCTAAGATCAGATTACATGATTCTAGAATGAGTGGATAAACTTGTTTTAGGTAATTCACGCTTTAGGATGAGAACAAAGTTCTGCCAATACACCGTGTAATGATTTTGGATGAATAAAAGTAACTTTAGTTCCAGCAGAACCAGGTCTAATTTTTCCCAAAAATTGTATTCCGCAACCCTCCATTCGTTCAACTTCACCTTCAATATTGTCAGTGTCTAATGCCATGTGATGTAATCCTTGTCCTTTTTTATCAAGAAATTTTTTAATTGGGCTTTCATCATTTGTTGGCTGCATTAATTCTATACGAGCATTTTCTAGATGTAATATTGCAATTTTAACGCCTTCAGATTCTACTGTTTCAAATTCTACATCGTCAACACCTAGAGCTTGCTGATAAATTTTAGCAGATTCTTCAACATCATTTACTGCAATTGCAATATGATCAATTTTCATCTAAAAGACCTCATCAATTTACAGTATTAATGGATTTATTTTATTTGAATTATAAAAAATAATCAAAATTTTATTTCATGACTAGATCATTACATGGGTTTTATTAAGGGTGGAATGATATTATTACTCCAAGATGGATGAATTAAAAGTAAAAAAAGATTTTACAGATATTTACACGCAAGATTCTCCACATGAATATCTAAAAGAAATGGACAGATTGGAATATTCCATATCAGATTCTACAAAACCATTATACAACTCCATCATAGAAGAACTGGAAGAGACATTATCTAGACCCGTTAATGTTTTAGATTTGGGAAGTTCGTACGGTATCAACTCTTCATTAATGAAATATGATTTAACAATGTCAGAATTGAACAATTTCTTTTTAAATGGAACTGAACCTACAAAACAAGAGACTAAACAATTCTACGAAGAATGCACAAGTAATGACAACATAAATTTCTATCAGATAGACATCTCAGAAGAGGCTCTGAAATTCTCTGAGGAGATGAATTTGTGTGTGAGAGGCATGAATGTTGATCTTGAAGCTGAAAAATTAAATTTACTAGGATCATTACCGAAAATGGACATAGTTATTGCAACTGGTTGTATTGGTTATATCGGATACAAGGCATTTTTAAATCTACTAAAAGTAATTAAAAATAGACAATCCAATTCAAATGAATCTGAAACAGAATATACCGCTCCAATCTTTGCATTCTCTGTTCTTAGAATGTTTGATATGAAGGACATTGAAGAGGTTTTTGAAATATATGATTACTCTATTGTAAAAAGCGATATGAAACCAATACGTCAAAGAAATTTTTCTGATCCTAAAGAAAAAGCACAAACTGTTTCTCTATTACATGGTATGGGAATTAATACTAAAAAGTATGAAGACGATGGTAATTTCTATGCCGATTTTTATATTGCAAAATCCAAAAATTAGTAAGACAACATCGTCCTTAATTTACCCAATGGCCTTATGCGACAATACGTATTTTAAATAAAATCTAAACATTAGAAGAGATAATAGTATCAAAACTACTGCAACACCAAAAGAAACAGAGTAACTTAATGCATTTGCAATAAATCCAGCAGTCAAAGAACCTAACAATAAACCTAGTCCAATCATAAAGCTATTCACACCCAAGTATGTTCCTTCAAATCCTCGTGGAATGGCTTTGAACAAAATCAATGAATTTGCAGTACTGTATATTGAAAATGCTGTAACCAACAAACATGAAGATATTACTGCCGTAACAAATGATTCTGCGCCCATCATCTGAGGGAAAATAACGATAGTAATTAAAATTCCTAGCACTCGTGGAATATATGCTAGCTGTGTAGCACGTTCTTCAGAAATTTTTGCAATTAGTTTAGGAACTAGAAAAAATATTGCAAGTAATGTTATGGTTTGAAACATGTACACTAGAAAAACTTGAGAATCAGTAAAATCATATTTCTTTAAGAATGGAATAAATGCAGTAAAGTAAATGTTACTGCCAAAATAAAATAAAAAATTTGCAAAAAATAAAATTCCAATCTCATGTGAAACTTTACCTTTAAAAATTGAAATTATATGTCTGAAATCATAAATTTTTGGAACTTTGTGATATACAACTTGAAAGTGATATCGGTTATAGTTGAAAATATGTTTTAGACCATGAATTGAATGCACAAGTGTCTCTCTTTCAATAAAGCTCTTCCGCTCTACTGGCATGCTCAGTATTACAGCAATAGTGCTTGATATAGCACAAAAAATAAAGTATGGTCTAAGATCAAAAAATGAATCCCACAATACACCCACAAGGAATGCTAAAAGACTACCAAAGCTTGCAATAATTGAAACCCTTGAAAACAGAACACCCCATTGGTTATTTGTAACAGATTCCATAACTAAAATATGAGTTACAGGATTTTTTCCAATTATAAAAAATCCCAGAATTGCGGAAAGAATGAAAACAAAATTAATTTCAGATACAAAATACATAGCCAAGCTAGTTACAGCAATTACAGAAAAACAAATTATCAAAATTCCTTTCTTTATTTGATATCTATCAATAATTTTACCCCAAAAAATAGCGCCTAATGAAGCAAACCCATAATGCAGTCCAATTACGATCCCAACATCTGTCACATTTCCTCCAAGAAATAAAACAAACAAAGGAATTGCAATGTGTAAACCTTCAGCAGTAATGCTGGATGGCATTATGAAGAGCATCCACTTTTTCTTGTTGGAAATCATACGATCATTCATTTGAACTGAAAGATTGTTTTTGATATTAGCTAGTCAACTTTATACCACCAACAAACAATGATTTGTCTAGCAAGAGTAGAATAAACAAAGAGATTTTAAAATATTACAAGTTCGATTCTAAAAAGACTTGAACCATTTTTTGAGGATAATTTTGGATTCATTTCATAGAATAAATTTTAATTCAGTGTACTTTTGAAAATAAATTCATGAAATGTCTAAGGGATTAGTTCCAGAGGTAAATTATTTAGAAGAAGCAGATGATATTGACGGTAAGAGTGGAGGTATCTGGACTACAAGTGAAGATGTTTGTATTTACAAAGGGATTCCACCATTTAATCATAATTTAGAATATGGTGAAATGCTGGTATCTAAAGCCACACACATAATTCCAAATCACAGTGGAATGAAAGTAAAAGAGATGTACATCCATGGAATACGTAGTGAGATTTACAGTTGGCTTTCTCTTTGAGGAAAAACTGGAATTAAAATAGGTCAAAACTTGAAGTAGTTGACTAGGATAAGATTGTGTTTTGTTATCGTATATTTGAGGACGTCATGCAAACTTGTCATCTTGAACTATTAGCGTTTCATCAATTCTGAGAATTTTACCAATTCTTCCTGATAGAGTTAACAGAACATCATCTGATTGAAACTCAAAGGCATAATCAAAGTCGAATGGATGTTCTCTCTTGCAAATTCAACGTCTTCTTCTTTATCTTTAATTTATTCAATAGATACTCATCTATTTTGAGATTTTAGTATCTATCTTCATCAACTGCCATATCCCAATTCTCTAGATCTGGCATAACATTTCTTTGCCTCATCGTCGTTACCAAGAAAGTTTAGTGAATTACCTTTGTTATTCCATGCATCCGCATCCCTAGGATCAATTTTGATTGCTTGATCGTAGGATATTATTGCTTCATCGTATTTGCCAAGAAAGTTTAGTGAATTACCTTTGTTATTCCATGCATCCGCATCCCTAGGATCAATTTTGATTGCTTGATCGTAGGATATTATTGCTTCATCGTATTTGCCAAGAAAATATAGTGCAAGAGCTTTGTTATTCCATACAACTGGATTATTAGGATCAATTTTGATTGCTTGATCGTAACACGTAATTGCTTCATCATATTTGTCAAGAAAATATAGTGCACCGCCTTTGTTACGCCACCCCCATGCATCATTAGAATCAAACTCATCTCCTCTTTGTGCCCCTTGAAAAATATCAGCACTAGAATATCTACCATCAACACCAGTATGACCATGTTGATCATAGACCTGTTTTTTATCAGGGTTTGAAATAACCGCATATGCTTCAGAAATTTCTTTAAAATGTTCTCCAGCATCTAAATATTGATTACGGTCAGGATGGAATTTTAATGCTAATTTTCTATACTGCTGTTTGACTTCATAATGAGAAGATGTTTTTGTGACACCTAAAACATCATAATAATCGCGTTTTGCAGACATGAATCATACGTTGATCATAATTATTGTATAAATGATTGAATTAGAAATTTAGATGATTTTTGTTTCATTAGTTAAAGATGTCCCCCCAGACTTTTTCTTCCAAAATTAAAAAGGTTAAAGGACGAACCAACAACAGCTGAAAAAATTAGTCGTAAAACTTGAGATCGCTGAAGTTTAAAATCACTACCCAATGAAATCTCAGTATAATCTTGAAAATAAAATCATGAAAAGGTGTAATTAAAAGACCTCTTTTGGACGATATTCACCAAACACTTCTCGTAAAGTATTACTGATTTCACCAGTTGTAGCAAATGCTTTAGCTGCTGTTACAATGTAAGGCATAAGATTTTCTTTAGTATCAGCTGC
>JAPFBP010000008.1 GCA_029250275.1 Candidatus Nitrosopumilus sp.
GATGGTTCTGATTTAATATATGTAGGTTTTCAACATAATTTGCACCTTAATTGTAATAATTTTAGTAAAAATATGTAATTTTTTAAAATAAACTATTAGCAAAAAACTCAATCTCTAAACGATTTTAAGTAGGTTTTCTAGAAAATGTTTCGTAATGATTGCAGATACTCAACTTGTTGAAATGGTAAAACAAGCAAGAGCTGCAACAAAAGAGAGAAAATTTAAACAGTCTATAGAATTAATCATTACTTTCAAAGATATTGATGTAAAGAAAGGATTTGCAATTAACGAAGTTATTCAACTTCCAAAGACAAGCTCTCCAGCAACTGTTTGTATAATTGCCACAGGAGATATGAACCAAAAGGCAAAAGCAGCAAAAGCAGATACAGTTATCGGAACAGAAGAATTAGAAAAATATGGAACTAATAAAAGAGAATCTAGAAAATTCATTAACAAACATGATTTCTTTTTAGCAGATACAAAAATTATGCCAGTTGTTGGTAAAACTTTAGGTCAACTTTTAGGCCCAAGAGGAAAGATGCCAACGCCAGTTCCTTTTGATGCATCTATTGAAGCATTTTTAGAAAGATTTAGATCATGTATCAAAGTAAGATCAAGAGCATCATTATCAGTTTCATCTAAAATTGGAGATGTATCTATGAAAGACTCAGATTTAGCAATTAATGCACTCACAGTTCTAAATGCAATTGAAAAAAAATTACCAAACGGTGAGAAAAATATGAAAAAGATTTTAATTAAAACTACAATGGGTAAGCCAATAAAACAAGCACAAGAGGTTAAGAAGAAATATGCATGAAAATAGAACAAGTTATCCTAAACGAAAAACCCAAATGTATCAGCAATTACAAGAACTACCAAAAAAATACAAAGTTCTAGCTGTAATTAAAATGAAAAAAGTTAGATCTTCTCAAATTCTTCCATTAAGAAAAATATTTTCAGGTGAGGTATTATTTTTCAGTATCAAAGATAAAGTTACAAAAAAAGCATTTGAGAAACTCGATGTGCCAGGAGTCAAAGACATTGCAGACAAACTAACAGGGCAATGCATGTTTTTATTTACAAACATGTCACCATTCAAGCTAAACGTTCTTCTTGCTAAAAACAAAATAATGATGGCAGCAAGAGGTGGAGATGTGGCAAGTTTTGATATTGTTGTTCCTGCCAAAAATACAGGAATTGCACCAGGTCCAATGCTTACAGAATTCAAAGAAGCCAAAATTCCTACTAAAATTGATCAAGGAACTATTTGGATTGCAAAAGATACCACTCCAGTTCTAAAGGGAGAGGTAATTAATGAAAAATTAGCATCAATTCTTGGTAAATTAGATATCAAACCAGTAGAAGCAGGAATTTCACTATATTCAGCATTAGAAGAAGGAATTGCATATGATGAAGAAGAACTGATAGTCGATGTTGAGAAAATTAGAAATGCATTCACTCAATTTCATCAAGAAGCAATGTCATTATCAATTGAAGCAGCATATGTTACTGCAGATAATATTTTACAGATTCTCAGCAAAGCATCTCAATCTGCACGTTCTGTATCTATAGAGTCAGGATTTATGACAGATGAAACAAAAGAGCAAATTTTACAAAAAGCATATTCCCAAGCAAAATCTGTTGCAGGACAAGCAAAAGATTACACTCCCGCTTAAGTTTCTCTAACTTTAGGAAGATTCCAATTATACTTCATTGCAAGTAATCTCATTCCAGTTGCCGTAATAATTCCTAGAATTGATGCAATTTGTACATCCACTCCAAATGTTAGAACAGCGTAAAAAATTATAATGCCAATAAAGCTTGCGACTGCATATACTTCTTTGACAAAAACTATCGGAATTTCTCTGACAAACACATCTCTGAGAATACCACCACCAATTGCAGTAATCATACCTCCAAAGAGCATTGGAAGAAAATTCAACCCAACTATTTGATATGCAATTGATGCACCTAAAATTGAAAAGACCCCAAGTCCTACTGCGTCAAATATTATCCAGACATTCATTTTCTTTTTAAGTCGTGTAAAAAAGAAAAACATCAAAATTCCAGTAGATATAGTTAATCCAACATAGATAGGGTCAGAGAATGCTGTAGGAAATCTGCCAAAAATTACATCACGTGTTACTCCACCTCCCACTCCAACTACAGTAGCTAGAACTATAATTCCAAAAATATCTGCCTTGTATGCAATTGCTTTTGATGCACCAGTTACTGCAAAAGCTATCGTACCCAAATAATCCATAATGCTAATGAATCCATCAATTGGAAATGAAAAATCTACCATTTAATGTAAATTCAGATCTATGGCTAATTAAGACTTGATAAAAAATAAAAATCAAAAGTAAATTTAGAAAATAAAAAGTTACTTAGCCAAATAAGGAAGCCAATCCTTCCATGGCTGCTTCTTCGCTTTTAGGTTCTTCTTTCTTTTCTTCTGCTGCCGGGGCTGCTGCTGCAACTGGTGCTGCTGCGGCTACTGGGGCGGCTTTAATTGCCTCATCGATGTTAACACCGGCTAAGGCTGCAACTAGTGATTTAACTTGGGCTTCATTAACTTCAGCGCCAGATGCTTTCACAACTGAACTGAGGTTTGCCTCGTTAACTTCTTTGTCTAGTTTGTGAAGAAGTAAAGCAGCGTAAACATATTCCATTGTATCGAGATTTTCTTAGGGCATAATATAAAACTATGGAGAAGTTACGCCTAGAAATTAGAAATCTAGTTTAAGATTTTAAGACTTCTACAAACAGCATATAATGTTCGTTTTAAAGTGGTATCAGTCAAAGTATCCATCCTGTGCTTCAAAACCCGTTTTGCTTCATCTCTTTCAGGACCTACGGGTAAAGATAAAACAGCATTAATGAATTCAGGTAGTGATTCACGAATCCAGTTATCCAGCATTCCATAAATTTTTGGGGGAAGAATATCACATTTATCAACATCGAGATCTAATACTTCGGCATAATTTTCATGTTCAACTCTATACACTAAAGCCAAAACGACATTGTCTGGAGTTGGATGTTCAAGAATTTCTCTAGAACGTTCTCCAGTTTTTCCTTGAGCAATCTTATTTTTTAACCCTATTGGATTTACAATTATTCCATTAACACCAACTTTTCTTCCATCAACACCAGTAACTATACCAAAAATAAAATCATTAAATTCACCATTTTTTTTAATAGAGAAAATTGGAGTACCTTCTTTCAGAACTGGTTTCTTACCAAACATGAATGGATATTATCGTATAGTGTATTTAATGTATCATTAATCGACAATTCTTAATATTAGAAAATAGCAGGCTCATCGTTGGATAAAAAAGAAATTCTAAAAGAATTTTCAGCAGATCCTGAGAAATACTATAATGTCAAATTATTCCAAGAACAAGGATTTGTTAGAAAGTCTTGTAGTAAATGTAGTAGATTCTTTTGGACTCTAAATGCAGATAGAAATTTGTGTCCAGATGATGGAACAGACACATACTCTTTCATTGGTGATCCTCCAACAACTAAAAGATTTGATTATACACAAGCATGGAAACAAGTCGAAGAATTTTTTGTAAAAAATAATCACACTTCAATTAGTAGATATCCCGTAGTGTGTAGATGGCGAGATGATTTGTTTTTCACAATTGCATCAATTGTTGATTTTCAAAGAATAATGGGAAGCAAAGTAGTCTTTGAGTTTCCTGCCAACCCACTGGTAGTTCCACAAACTTGTTTGCGTTTCAAGGATTTAGAAAACGTCGGAGTTACAGGCAGACACTTTTCAAGTTTCTGCATGATTGGGCAACACAGTGTTCCTGATTTGGGAGGATACTGGAAGGATGAATGTGTGGATTTGGATTTTAGATTGTTAACTGATCAGTTTGGAATTAAAAAAGAAGAAGTTGTATTTGTAGAAGATGTTTGGGCAGGCGGTGGCTCTTTTGGCCCATCTTTAGAATACTTTGTCAGGGGATTGGAATTAGGAAATGCAGTATTTACTGAATTTCAGGGGGAACTAGGACAACATACCACACTTGATCAAAGAGTGATTGACATGGGTGCAGGGTTGGAGAGGTTTGCATGGATTACCATGGGAACACCTACTGCATATGACTGCTGCTTTGGTCCAGTTAATCAAATATTATTTAAAAAGATTGGAATTGATTCTGATTCAGAAATGCTAAAAAAATACTTTACAGAAATTGCAAAAGAGATTGATCATTTCGATGACCTAAACCAAGTAAGACGTCTTGCAGTAAAAAATGCCGGAATTACAGAGGATCAACTAAACAAAACAATAACACCACTTGAAGGAATATATCTGATTGCAGATCATCTCAGGACATTAATTTTTGCAATTACAGATGGTGCATTGCCAAGTAATGTTGGTGGAGGATACAACCTCAGAATGATGTTGCGAAGAATTAATGGAACAATTAATCGATTGAATCTAAAATTAGACATTGATGAATTAATTGATGCGCATATTGATTATCTCAAAGATACCTATCCAGAACTAGATGAGAAAAGAGAAGATGTCAAGACAATTCTCAAGCTAGAATCTTCAAGATATGAGGAATCAAAGGTTCACATGAAGAAAAAGGCAGAAAAGATTCGTGAGAAAGGTGCGCCATCAGTGGATGAACTAATCACATTATACGAATCAGACGGCATTACACCTGAATACCTCAAAGAAATCGATGCAATCTCTGAAATCCCATCACAATTTTACTCTAAACTATCTGATTTACACCAATCTGAAAAGAAAAAGGCAATCACAGAACTTCCACTAGAAAAATTATCAGAAACTGAAACGCTATTTTACAAAGACGACCCAATGGAGTTTGAGGCCAAAGTAATCAAGGTCTTTGATGATCAAGTCGTGTTAGATAGAACTTCATTTTATGCAAGAGGTGGAGGACAAGAACCAGATTTAGGAACTATAGCAGGGTTTAATGTGATTAATGTAGATAAACATGCAAACATTATTGTTCACAAGCTAGAGGGCGGAGTTCCAAAAGAAGGTGAGACGGTACAATGTAAGGTAGATGAAACAAGACGGGCAAACATTACTAAAAACCACACCAGTACCCACATCATCAATGCATCATCTAGAAAAATTTTAGGTTCTTGGATTTGGCAACACTCTGCGTTTAAAGACCATGATCATGCTAGGTTAGATATAACACACCATTCATCATTAACTGATGAGCAAGTAAAACAAATTGAAGATGCAGCTAATCAAATGGTAAAAGAGAATTATTCTGTAAATATTGACTATTATGATAGAGGAACTGCAGAACAAAAATATGGTTTTAGAATTTATCAGGGCGGTGTAGTTCCAGTAAAGTCAGTTAGAATTGTATCAATTGAGGATAAAGACATTGAAGCATGTGGTGGAACACATGTAAAGAAAACTGGAGATATCGAGTTAATTAAAATTACAAAGACTAAAAGAATTCAAGACGGTGTAGTTCGTATAGAATTTGTCTCAGGACCAACAGCTTTTCAATATGTAAAAGACCAAGAAGAAGAATCAAAGAAACAAGCTGCAGAGAATATTACTAAAGAGAAATTGGAAAAACAAAGAGAAGAAAACAAAGAAAAAGCAAGAGAGCAGATTCCAATTTTACTAGAAAAGATTCTAGCTGGAGAATCAGGAGAACTAGATGAGATTACAGTGAAAAATAAAATCTGCTTTACTGCCAGTGCAAACTATGATGATTATTTCCATCAAAACTTTGGCAAGAAACTAGTTGCCAAAGATGGTACAGCTGCATTTTGTGGAATTTTCGAATCAGGTCAAACTGTTAGAATTATGGTGTATGCAGGAGAGGAATCAGGCATAAATGCAGGGGAGATAGCCAAGGAAATAGCCTCAATTTTTGGGGGTTCTGGTGGAGGGGACGCTAAATTTGCTCAAGGTGGAGGAAAGGACACATCTAAAAAAGACGAGGCAATAGCCAAAGCAAAATCAATGATTTTAGGAACTACACTATGACGATTAACTGGAATGAAATAGAAACAAAATGGCGAAACAAGTGGATTGAATCAAAAGACTTTGAGACAAATCCAAATGAGAAACCAAAAAAGTTCATCACTGTAGCTTATCCGTATCCAAACTCTCCACAACATATCGGACATGGTAGAACATACACACTAGCTGATGTTCATGCAAGGTTTTACAGAATGCAGGGGTACAACGTATTATTCCCAATGGGATTTCATTATACTGGTACTCCTGTATTAGGAATGGCGAGGAGAATTCAAGCTGGAGAAAAAGAAATCTTAGATGGATTACGAAATGTATATCATGTTCCAGAAGAAGACATCAAAACATTTGTAGAACCAATTAAAATTGCAGACTATTTCCATGAAGAGATAAAATCAGGAATGATTGAGATGGGTTATTCCATTGATTGGAGACGAGAGTTCACCACTATCGTTCCAGGTTATCAAAAATTTATAGAGTGGCAAATTACAACACTGAAAGAGAATGGTAAAATCATTCAGGGTAGTCATCCAGTTGGTTGGTGTCCTAAAGATCAGAATCCTGTATCCCAACATGATACAATGGGTGATGTTGAACCAAAAATTGATGATAAAAATTTCCTAGTCAAGTTTTCATTTGGTGAATTTGTTTTCCCAGTTACAACATTAAGACCTGAAACAATTTTTGGTGTAACTAATTTGTGGGTCAATCCAAATGTAACATACAAAAAAGTTACAGTTGATAATGAAACATGGATAGTATCTGAAGAATGTGCAAATAAAATAAAATTCTTTGAAAAAGAAGTCAAAATAATTGGCGACATGCCAGGTAGTGAAATTGTTGGAAAATACGCAACACTTTACGATGGACGAGAAATTCCAATATTACCTGCAGAGTTTGTAGAGCCTGGAATGGGCACGGGGCTAGTAATGTCAGTGCCAGCCCATGCTCCAAAGGATTACCAGGCATTGATGGATTTGAAGGCCAAAAATCATGAATTAGCGTCTAAAATCGAGCCTATTCCAATTATTGTTACTCCAGGATATGATGTATTTCCTGCAAAACAGATTTGTGAAAAATTAGGAGTTGCAAACCAAACAGATGACAAACTAGAAGATGGTACAAAAGAATTGTATCTCAAAGAATTCACAGATGGAAAGTTAAATGAAAAATGTGCACAATTTAACAATGAAAAAGTCCAATTTGGACGAGACAAAGTAAGAGCATGGCTTCAAGAAAATAATCATCTAGAAAAATTTCCTGTACTTGAAAATGCTCCAGTACATTGTAGATGTGGTGCAGAATGCGTTGTTAAAATATTGAACAATCAATGGTTTTTGAATTACGGAGATGAAGAATGGAAAGAACTAGCTCGCAATTGTTTTGATGAGATGAATATTCTACCAAGTAATATTAGAACAGAGTTCAAAGAGGTAATTGATTGGTTGCATGAGCGAGCATGTGCAAGACAGCAAGGGTTGGGAACAAAACTTCCATGGGATAAGGATTGGATTGTAGAGTCACTCTCCGATAGTGTAATTTACATGGCATATTATACAATTTCACGATTTGTAAATGATGGAACAGTTAATCCTGAGAATTTAACTAGAGAATTCTTTGATTATATTTTATTAGATAAAGGAGATGTGAAACTAGCTGCTGATACATCAAAACTTTCTGAGGATGTAATTAATACAATGAAAAAAGAATTCCAATATTTCTATCCAGTTGATTCAAGACACTCCGGCAGAGATTTGGTGCAGAACCATCTGACATTTTTTGTCCTTAATCATGTTGCAATATTTGAGAAAAAATTATGGCCACAAGAAATTGTAGTTAATGGCAGTGTAATGATGGATGGTGCTAAGATGAGTAAGAGTATGGGAAATATCATCCCACTACGAACTGCAATTAGAGAACATGGTGCAGACCCAATTAGGTTAGCTATTATTTCATCAGCTGAATTACTCCAAGATGCGGATTTTAACATGGAATCAGTGTATGGAATTCAAAACAAGATAGAATCATTATTAGAGGAGTGTTCTAGACTCAAAAAAGGCACCATTGGAGAGTTACAAGCTGAAGATAGATGGATTTTATCAAAAACCCAGAGTATGATAGTACATGTTACAGAAGCTGTAGAGAAGATGAGATTACGTGAAGCACTACAGGCTATTTTATTTACATTTGAATCTGATTTGAGCTGGTATCACAAAAGGGTGCAATCTAAAGGTAGAGAGGACGTATCAGGAATATTACATCACATCAATTCTGTTCGTGTTGCAATGTTATCTCCATTTGCACCACATGTAGCAGAAGAAATGTGGGAGAATCTTGGAAATGATAACCTAGTATCAAAATCAGCATGGCCAGAGTTTTCTAAAGAAAAACTAGATTCCACATCCATTCAATCAGAAGAGTTGTTAAAATCAACTATTAATGATATTGCAAATATTTTAAAAGTTACAAAAATCACTCCGAAAAAAATCATAATCTATGTCAATTCAGATGATTTCAAATCCAAAGTGTATCATAAAATATTAGGAATTATGGTAGGCGGACAAAACAACATGGGAATTGTAATGAAGGAATTAATTGCAGATCCTGAAACTGCAGAATCTAAGAAAATGCCAGACTATATTCAAAAAGTAATCAAGGATTTGCATTCAGAATCTGAAGAAATCAAAACTATGAAATTAGAGTCTGATTCATTTGATGAAAAAGAATTTCTTTCAAAAGAATTATCATCCATTGGTAAGAAAGAGTTTGGTGTAGAGATATCAGTGTATTCAGAGTCTGATAGGGATATTTACGATCCTAAAGGAAAAGCTAGACATGCAAGACCGTTTAAACCGGCAATATTGATTGAATAAAATCATGGTTTAAAATCAAACAGACCATGTATTGGCAGGGTAATTCTCCTCAAAACTTTTTTTTTCACATATTTTATCAAGGAATACGGGTTTACGTTTATCCAAGTATTTTTTTTCAAAGTTTCAAAACTGATCTATGCAATTTTTTACAACACCATTTTTTACCATTTAATTCGAGCCTGAGAGGATGAAATTAAATGGTATTTTTCCAAAGATCAATTAAAATCAATTACACAAAATCAAAAATTTTGGCATAGTTTGGCATGGTTATGATTCAAATTGTATCCAGCATTTTTTAGCACCACATAATGTGCATTTTGCCTTTTCATTCCATTTCTCAAATGCTTTACCAGATGGGATTTTCACTACTGTAATTCTTTGACACCCAGTACATTTTACCTTGACTGAAACATTTCCAGTTTTGTCCCCAACAAAGATATCATTGAATCCCATTATTCAATTCCTTTTTCTTGCTTTATTTTTGCAATTACATCTTTTACTAGTTCTTCGTCTTTTACAACTAGTTTTTGTAATTGCACTTTATACTCTTCATCTCCCCACTTGTTTTGATTAAACATTTCTTTGACTAGTTTAACAATCTCAGATTTATTTCTCTGATGGTCACGTTTTGCAAGTTCTGCGCCTTCCATGATTAATTGACAATAATTTCAAACTTAAAGATATTGAAATCAAATGTTACAATGAGGAATAGTTTAACCCATAGATTCTACATTCTGAAATGCGAGAAACTATTCGCAAATGCGACTTGCTTCAAACTTAATTGGCCTCCACGTGCAGATGCGTCTTCTGCTCTTTTTCCAACTACCACCATCATTACAATCAGATGGTTCTCTGGCAATTTTATCAATTCAGCTAGTTCGTCATACTCAAAACCTACCATAGGACAAGAGTCAAGCCCCATCTGTCTTGCTGCAAGCATTATAGTTTGAGCAGCCATCCCGCAAGAACGAACTGCCTCATCGCGCAGGTTCTGAGGATTACCATCATATTTTCGCTCTAGTACTGCCTTTACCATTTCTTGTTTTTCTGCAGGATGATTCTTCCAGTAACGTAGCGGATCAGTTCTCCATGCTGTCATATCTCCACACAATACTATAACCAAAGAGCCATCTCTTGGTTGGGCCTGACCTCTAGCTGCTGCTGAAATCTTTTCTTTTACATCCTAATTAGTAACATAGACAAATCTCCAATTCTGTTGGTTGTAGCTAGTTGGAGCCAAAATCACATGATTCATTAATTTTTGAACATCATCAGTACTCATTTTGTAACTACTATCAAACTTTTTAATTGCACGTCGAGTCTTTATTGCCTCAAAAACATCCATGGTACAACTAAAAAAAATATCTAAATTAAATGAAACGAAAAGACAGTAGAACTTAAGATCAACGCCCTATGGGTGTCGATGACAGCTCTTCGCTTAAGATCAGTAACCAAAGGTTTCTGATGACAGCTATTTTCTTAAGGCCTGAAACTTTTTGTAATCAGACGAAAGACTATCTTTTCTTATTATTACTAATGTGATTTGGATATTTAACTAACTCTACTATTTCATACTAATCAAAAAGAACTAGTCAATTTCCAGATAGTGTATTTATTAGGCAAACACAAATCGCAAAATATCTTGAAGATTGCAGTAATGGGTATGGGTGTAGCAGGCTCTTATCTTATGGCCAGATTAAAAAACTCTGAACATGATGTAACAGGATATGAAAGAATGGTGGAAGAAAAACATGATTCTATTTGTGCATGGGGTACAATAAAATCAGAACTAGTAGAATTTTGTAAAAAGACAGGTAGAAATTTTGATGACTTTTTAATTCATGACGGTAAAAAAATGCATGTCAAAATGAATGATGATGTAAAATTTGATATCGGATTAAAAGGATTATGCACGTATAACAAACTAGCACTGATTAAAGATTTCATTAAAGATTGTAATGTAATTTACGGTGAAGCACCAAAATTAGAAGAGTTGGAAAAACAGTATGATATGATTGTAGATTGTACAGGATTTCATAGAGTATACTTGCCAAAATTAAAAGAAGATTTTTTCCTACCAACATATGAATACAAAGTAGAATATGAAGACAAGGTTCCATATGATGACTTTTACATAGAGCCATTTCCTGGAATGTCAGGTTATTTTTGGTATTTCCCATTAGGTGAAAAATTGGCACACATTGGGGCAGGAGATTACAATAAACAACACATGAAAGCAACTGATGCATTCCTAAAAAAACACGGAGGTAAAGTAATCCAAACAAAGGGGCGTCCAATCAGATTGGCAACACCGGATAGATGTAAGCCATATTATTCAGGCAAAGTAGTTGGGGTTGGAGAATCAATTGGAACAGTGTATGCATTGTTAGGTGAAGGAATTATTCCATCCATGCAATGTGTCGAAATTTTCTTAAAAAATATGCATGATTTTAAAGCATATGAAAAAGCAGTAGAAAAACACTACAAAGTGTATGCCAAAGTGTTTAATTTTGTACATGCAAAGATTCAGAAAAACTTTAGTTTCCTAAAGGCATTGCCAGATTTTATTGCAATTTTCTTATACATGAAAAAACATGAAGACAGATTTGGAATGAATATTAAAATTGCAGATTTGTTGAAAGTAGCTAAAGCCTAACTAAAACTTACAGAACCAAACCCTTCTCGATTTGTTCTGTTTGATGCCATGTTGTAATCATAGATTGTAGTAGAGTATGCTTTTAGCTCATCTTTCATTTGATCTAAATTTTCTGCCAAGTAAAAGCCAGGACAATCACCGGTGAATTGATAGGTTGCATGAACTCGAGCCTTTCCTTTTTCATTTTCTAACCAACTTGCAAATGGATAGAGATAGCAAACTCCAGGTCTATCAGGATGCATAGAACAGCCACCCTTGTCATCTAAGAATCTGCATGAAATGTGGGTTCCATCATCTTCTGTAGTCTCATCTATCTTTCTTTTTAGATTAATTGTAGTCATGGTAGTCATTTCTCCTGACGGTCCAGGCTCCTGATATGTTACAATGAGAGTTTCTTTTTTAATAAAATCAGAAGTACTTTTGTATTTCAAACCTTTGCCAATAGTAATCAAATCATCTGAAGTCAACGGCAATCTGCCTTGTCTGTCACAGCAATTGTGACAGTCAGGCCAAAAGCATTTCCATAAAATATATTTTTTTTCAGAATTAAGATAAGGTACATGAAATATCACATCTTTAACTTTAATTGCATAATCAGACACATCAGTAATTTTTCCCAACATGAATTTACGTAAAATTGGATCAAGATCCCAATCTTTTTCTAACAAATCTAATGATTCTTGAATTTCTTTTTGAGACAACTATTAAGTTATAACATCTTTTTCAGATGTTATTAATGTTGAGTGAAAAAGGGAAATATGCATCAGCTACTGAGAACAGAAGATTTGTGTGGAGTGAAATCATATGGCCTTTAATTTTAGAAATTAATGGTGTTGCATTTTCATTAAAACAATTTCAACAAAAACGTGAAAAAGTGTGTAAAGAAAAAAATGTAACAATTACAATTCCTTCTAGAGGATTAGCATCATTATTGCAAAAAGGAATTTTGCGAAAAGAAGGAAACATCTATTCAATTCATTTTAGATTAATTCCATACATGCGATTAAGAGCCATATGTGATTATGCAACTGTAATTCGTGAAGTCAGACTAAAATAATTACAACAAATGAATATATTCTAAAACATCAAAATTTCTTCAAGTAGCCCGATAGTCTAGTGGTCAAGGATTCTGCCCTCTGGATCTCAAGAGTGGATAGGCGGGGACGGCAGTTCGAATCTGCCTCGGGCTACTGGTAAAATATTAATAATTTTGTAAAGTTCTATCTTGATGCTTGTGCGATACGTTCCAACTCATGTCTCTTCTTTACAGAAGGTGCATTTTGATCATTGGATGCTGCAAGCATAAGTTGTTCAGCCATATGCTCTTCAATTGGTTTTGGATTTGAAAAAGTTGCTTCTTTTACAGCATCTGCAATAAACTTTAGAGCCAAGTCAACTCTTCTGAGCGGAGCAACATCTACTGATACATGGTATGTGGTACCACCATAAACAATTCTAGTAGTATCTTCAGTTGGAGCAGAAAATTCTATTGCTCTAACTAAAACTTCAACAGGGTTTTGTCCTGTTTTCAATGCAATAATATCAAAAGCTGTTTTTACAGTATTGAGTAATTTAGTTTTCTTACCAGTCATTCTACCAGTGTTCTTTGCATATTTTTTGCCAAAGTGCATTGATTTGTTGATTAGTCTCTCAACAATGTTAACATCTGCTTTATTGAATCGCTTTAATGCTGAACGACCATAAGTGTAAGGTAAGATTTGTTTTCTCAAAGATATAGCAGTTTTTAATCCAGGATCTTTAATCTCGATATCAGATAAATCCCATTTCCTAAATAATAGTAAATTTTTAGTTTCTGCCATTTCTATCTCCTTGGTTTCTCCTTCTTACCAATAACTAATTCATGTAAGGATGTACCGTTAACTTTGAAAACTTTGAATCTAACACCAGGAATATCTCCCATTGCACCACCTTGTGTTGCACCCATACCTTGGATGTGAACTTCATCGTGTTCATCAATGAAATTCATAGCACCGTCTCGTGGTAAAAAGGCAGTTACAGTTTTTCCATTTTTAATTAATTGAACTCTTACACATTTTCTAATGGCAGAGTTTGGTTGTTTAGCTGCAATACCAACTTTTTCTAAAACAATACCACGTGCTTGTGGTGCTCCTCTAAGAGGATCAGATTTTACATCAATACCTAATTTTCTTCTTTTGTAAGTTGAGATTGACCATCTTTGTTTCTTCTTTTTAGATGTAAGAACTCTACCGGCAAATAATCCTAATGGTGATTTTCTCATATCCTACATCTCCAAGGTTGCCCGTTCAGGGCTATTAATCAATACACTACTAATATCAAAATATCGTTTTGCAAGTAGTCTTGCCTTTTCTGCATTTCTACCTTCTCTTCCAACTACAATTCCTTTCTTTCTTGGGTCTACCATAACTATTGCCTGTTTTGTACCATCAGGTCGTGTATTTATTTTTACTTCAGAAATTAGTTTTGAATTAAGCAAATTAGACAAAAATTTTGCAGGATCTTCATCAAATTCTACCAATTCAACATTTCTCTTAACAATATTTTGTAATGATTTGATATGTACACCGCCCTTGCCAATTGCAAGGCCCATTTTACCAGTATTAACTACAAAAATTACTCTATCTTGTTTTTCATCCTCTACACAATCACGTGCTGTTGCACCAGTAACATTTTGGAAAAGTGCCATCATTCGCATTTGATCAGTTGAGAGTTTAATTGATTGTGTCATTAGAATTCCTTTTTATCTCCGAACAAAAAATGTCTCATTTAAACTTTCATTAAGAAAATTATAGTTAAACAATTTTTTCCTCAGCTTCTGTATCTTTTAAAATTGATTTGATGCTTGCATCATCTAATGAAGTAAATGAAATTGTCGAAATTCTAAATTGTAAGCCACATAATCTACCTAATGCGACTGAAGTTCCTTGAAAGTTTACTAAAGGTATTTTTTCTTTTTTTGCATCGGATTCAATTTGCTCAAACATTTCTTTCTTAATTGATTGAGACAGTACAATCAGCTTGGAATTTTTTATAGAGTTCAAAACTTGTTTTGTGCCCATTGTTAGTTTATCTTCCTTTCTGGCATCTCGTAATGATTTTTCAAGTATCTTACTCATGTGATTTCCTTAAGTCGATCGTCTTGTCAGGGCTTTATAGGTTTATTGAAAAATTAAGCATTGGATATAAGAGAATTAGTTTTGTAAACCAAATAAAGAACTCAAAGTGGAAAACAGATTACCTATTTCATTAAAAAAATTACTTGGATTTTGTTTTTCAGAATTTTCTAAAAAGATTTTTTTCAGGGAATAGTGATTAAAGTAGACATTAACGGAGACAGAGCTGTTGGATCATTAATTGATCTCCAAACAAAAGTTTCTATTTCATAAATTCCAGATTTTTTTGGAATCCAGGATTGAGAAATATCTTGACTTTGCTGAGAAGAAATTTCCCCCTGAATCCAGGATATAGATTCAACAACATGTTTATCATTTTTTACTTGGAACATGTAAACAAATTTTTGTTTAAAATCATATTCATTTAAGATAGTCCCAACTATTTGCATTTGTGAATTTTGTGAAAACGATTGTAATACATTTCCAAGTCCATCAGAGAAAGTAATTTGAGAATTTTTAATTCGTTCAATTGGAGGAATAGATGAATCAATTCTTGCAGTAGTTTCAATTGCTAAATTATCTGATTTGGAGTAAGGTTTTGGTAAAGTATGGTCATCATATTTAGCAAAAATTTCATCTCCAGGAAGTGAATAGAGTCTATTACCACTTGAATGTGAATTCTGAGATAATAAAATGGTTGCAATGAAAGACCCTGAATTTTCAGACGTCTCTATAGCATTAACCTCAATTCCTGCAACATCAGAATCAGAAAAAAATTGTATTGGTAAATGATCTATTGCTTCAGGATTTAAATTCATATCTACATCAATCACACGAACCATTGCAGATTTTTCCAAAAAGAAAAGATCTTCAATAAAATTAATTGTTCCAACATTCCAACGTACTGGAACTGATTCAACCAATACAACTGCATCAGCAAATTCAAATGAAATTGTTATTGCAGAATCTCTATCGACTTCTAAAAATCCACTAGTAGGACCGTTTCCAATAGTTCTAGGAGTTGTATCAAAATCCCCATCACCGTCAGCATCGTGAGTAAAACCTGTAAGAGTTACTTCTGCAGTAAAAATCCCAGAATTTACATCAGTCTCAGTGAATCTATATTGGTCTAGAGAATGCTCAGATGTAGAAATTTTAATTGGATGTTCATTTGTTTCTCCAATGGAATCAATTTGATGTCTATCAGAATTCCAACTAGGTGAAATAATAGTAATTTTCATTTTATCTGTCCAAGAATAAACTGGCTTGTCGGTAAATATTGGAGAATATGGTTCATTGTAGTTAGGTGCATTTTGTCCAAATGCTGAAAGCAGAATCAAAAAGAAAAGTAAAAACTGTAGCACGATAAAAATTAAAATGTATTAAATTTAATGTTTGATGAATAATTTTCTAAGATTCGTCGTCAGGAAAAGAAATGGCTAGGATATTATCTCCACGAAGTAATATTTTTCCAAGTTTCTCATGCTTTTCTTCAGAAACATCTTCGGCATTATCTAATGAGAGATTCATATGAATATCAAAGTCTTTGAGAAAGCCCTGAATAGTTTTAGTATTTCTCAATCTTAGTGAAACGACTTTATTTTTATTGTTACCCATTAATGTTGAAATCTCATCAGCCATAATATCACTTAATTCTAACTTTACTCCTATTTTTTCTTGCTTACTTGCATGTATAAGTCAACAGTACCACTTCCAATTGGAATGTTACTACCAACAATTACATTTTCAGTAATACCTTTGAGTTGTTCAACTTCGCCCATAAGTGCAGCACGTGCAATTGTTGGGACTGTAATTTCAAATGCTGCTCTTGCAAGAACACTATCTTTAGTACCAGCAATTCCATGTCTACCAATTTGTTGCATGTATCCTCTGGAACACATCAAATCAGATACCAACATAATGTATCTATTATCAACTTCTAATCCTTGATCGCCCAAAGTATGATTGAGTTCATTAATCAATGAATTTCTTGCAGCTTCAATTCCCAAAGTGCCTGCGATTTCAAAGACATTGTTTGTTCTGACATTCTTTTTATCAATACCTTTTACTTCAAGTACTTTAGCAATATTAGAACCAGTTGTTTGAATAACCCATTCATCATCTTTTTGAACTAATGTGACTCGTTCAATATCTGGAACTCCTTTAACAGTAGTGTTAAGAACTTTATTTCTAATTGCAATTGCAGTTGCAGTATCAGCTTCGTCTACCAAATTCAAAGTGATTAATTCGCCCGTAATTTCAATTTTAAATTTCTTATTGGATGAAAGTGCTGCTTCTACTTCAGCAACAGAGCATCCTCTTTCTTTAAGTCTATTAGTACTCAAGATTAATTTGATATTTGTAGAATAATCTGTTTCGGTATCAGCAATCAATGCACTAACTTTAGTTTGTAATACATTGCGTGCAACTTCAATTGCCTTTTCTCGAGATTTCTTTGATTCTTCATCAAGGTAGATATCCATAGTTGGGGTAACAGGTTTCTTTCTAGCATCAACTAGTTCAATTAATCTTGGAAGACCCAATGTAACATTTCTTTCTTTAATTCCTGCAAAGTGGAAAGTTCTCAAAGTCATCTGAGTGCCAGGTTCACCAATTGATTGTGCTGTAATTATTCCTACGGCTTGACCAGGTTCTACTTTGGCTTTATTATAAAGTGAAAGTCCTTTCTTACATACTGCTTCAACACCTTCTTTACTCAAGGTAGATTTGTGTAAGGCATCAATTAGAAGTTCAGTTAATCTTGGATTGAATGTCTTGGTGTATTTTTTAGTAAGAGTGTCCATTTCTTCTTTGGTTGCTTTCTTTCCAGAATCAGTCATTGTTTGTGATTCTGCTAATCTAGTTGCATTGAATGCTTCACCATGATCACTTTTTTGCACATCGATTCCATCTTCACCATATAGGAATTGAACAATGTGACCGTGTGGGTCTCTTACTGTTCCATCATATTCTAATCTAATGTGTTCTAATGCGTTAATTAATCTACGTTGCATGTAACCACTTTGTTGTGTTCTAACTGCAGTATCTACTAGTCCTTCACGACCACCCATTGCATGGAAGAAAAATTCTAAAGCAGTAAGACCTGTTCTATAATTTGATTTTACAAATCCATGTGCATCAGGATTACTATCATGTTCTGGATAATGTGTTAATGCACGATTACTATAACCAAAACTCATTCTATTTCCTCTTCTTGATTGTTGCCCCAAAGCACCTGCCATCTGACCTACATTAAGAGCTGAACCTCTGGCTCCAGTTGTAGCCATAATTTTACCAGCATTACTATCATCAAGAGAATCATTTGCAGTAGCTCCTGCTTTTTCTCTTGCTTTACCTAATTCATTAACAATGTATGCCTCTAATGCTTCTTCAGCCTTCATACCTCTTGTTAGTTTTAGAGTTCCTTTTTCATATTGATCACTCAAATCAGATACAGTATCATAAGTTGCTTGAATATCATCTAGAATTTGTTGTACATTCTTTTCTGGTACTTCAAGATCACCATATCCATAACTGAAACCATAATGGGTGATGAATTGTTTTACCATAATGAGAATAGAGTTTAAGAAACTTTTGCCAACTTCATTACCGTAATCTTTTGTAATTCTGTGCAAGACACTTTCTGGCTCTTCAGCACCAATGGATGTTTTGTCAATAACGCCGCTAATTAATTCACCATTTTTAATCACAACATCTTTTTCTGGACCTTTTGTTCCTTTTGACCATTTTGATGTAAGGACATAGTTGAAGTCTTTTGGAAGGAATAATGAGAATAATTGTTTTCCAGTGTATGCAGGTCCATCTTTTGTTTTAGTTCCAGGTTTTGGAAGTGCATCAGTGTAACCACCAAGCATTGCATAGTTTGAAAATTCTTGAACAGATAGAGTAGTATCATCTTTAGTTAGAAGATATGCACCAGTTACAAAGTCTCTTAGTGCTCCAATAATTGGGCCCCCATATCTTGGAGAAATCAATTGGTCTTGAACTCTCATCAAAAGAATTGCTTCTGCTCTTGCCTCCTCACTTTGAGGAACGTGAAGATTCATTTCATCACCATCAAAGTCTGCGTTGTATGGTGGACATACAGAAGGATGTAATCTGAAAGTTTTGCCTGGAAGTACCCTTACATAATGAGCCATGATAGACATTTGGTGGAGTGATGGCTGTCTGTTAAACATGACAATATCACCATCTGAAAGATGTCTTTCAATCAAATATCCAACCTCAAGGGTTTCAGCAATTGTAGAACGATCTTCTACGAAATCTAATCTAATCTTTACACCATCTGGTCTTACAATATAGTTTACACCAGGATGATTTTCAGGTCCATTGATTACTAATTTTCTCATTCTGTCAATGTTCCAATCAGTAACAATTTCAGGAATAGTTAGTTTCATTGCAACTTGTTCAGGAACTCCAACTTCAGATAAATCCAAGTTAGGATCTGGTGAAATTACAGTTCTACTAGAAAAGTCAACTCTCTTTCCAGATAATGAACCTCTAAATCTTCCTTCTTTTCCTTTTAGTCTTTGAGTTAATGTTTTGAGTGGACGTCCAGAACGATGATGTGCTTGAGGAATTCCAGAAACTTCGTTATCAAAGTATGTTGTAGCGTGATATTGTAACAAGTCAACTAAATCTTGAACAATTAATGGTGGAGTTCCGGCTTCTTTACTTTCCTTTAATCTTTGATTAACTCTAATGATATCTACCATTTTGTGTGTTAAATCATCTTCAGATCTAATTCCAGTTTCAAGAATAATTGAAGGTCTAACAGTTACAGGTGGAACAGGTAATGCTTGTAGAATGAACCATTCTGGTCTAGCAGTGATTGGATCATAAGATAACAGTGTTAAATCTTCATCAAGAATTTGTGTAAATCTTTCTCTAATTGTGATTGGTAATAATCTATGTTCACCAATTTCGGTTTTCTCTACAAAAATTGTTGGTTTTGTAAAGACTAATTCGTATTGGGTTTTTCCACAGTGAGGACATTCTTTTGCTTTTTTAGCCTTTTCAATAATTTGTTCTGGAATACGCTTTTGTGAAATTACAGTATAAGCTGCATGTTTATCTTTAATTTTTTGAAATGAATTAAGATCTTCTTGAGGCACTTTAAGTCTGGCACATGAACGACATGTTGATTGTAATAATTTGTAAATATTGTCAATAAATGCAATGTGTAAAATTGGTTCTGCAAGTTCAATATGTCCAAAATGTCCAGGACATCTTGCGGCAGTATTTCCACATGTAAGACATTTTTGTCCAGGCTCAAGTGTTCCAAGTCTACCATCCATAAGACCTCCTTGTACAGGCATTCCATCTTCATCATATGTTTCAGGAGCAGTGATTTCTGCTACAGAGTATTTTCTAATTTCAGTTGGTGACCATACTGAAAATCGAATTCCATCAATTGCTTTAATTGCTTGAACAGACATTAAATTTTCTCCTTGATCAATAATCTTGGTGCAATGTTAAGACTTTGCATTTCTTGTAACAATAATTTGAATGCATAAGCAACAGACACAGAAGATACTTTGGCTTTATCACCACAAACTCTGCAAACGTATTTTCTTTGTTTAACATCATGATATGCAACTAGACCGCATCTTTCACATACAAAAATATCAGACTTGTCAGACTCATCTAACAATCTATCTTTAAGAATCATTGAAGCACCATATGCAATTAAGCAATCTCTCTCCATTTCACCAAATCTTAATCCGCCACCTCTTGCTCTTCCTTCAGTTGGTTGTTTGGTTAACATTTGAACTTGTCCACGAGCTCTTGCATGGATTTTATCTGCAACCATGTGGTGTAGTTTTTGATAATATACAACTCCAATGAATACATCTACTGGAAATGCTTTTCCAGTTCTACCATCATACATTGTTTCTTTACCAGAATATTCAAAACCGTGTGCATCCATTACTTCTTTAACTTCAGGCATTTTTTCTCCCACAAATGCAGAACCGTCAAATCTTTTTCCACGTAATGCAGCTGCTTTACCACAGATAGATTCCATCATCATCCCAACTGTCATTCTTGAAGGGAATGCATGGGGATTAATCAAAACATCTGGAGACATTCCTTCTGCAGTATAAGGCAAGTCTTCAGCTTTAGCTAAAATTCCAAGTACACCTTTTTGTCCATGTCTTGATGCAAATTTATCACCAATTTCAGGGATTCTCATGTCTCTTGCTCTAATTTTGTACATTTTTCCGCCTTCATTTGATTGAGTCATAACTACAGTGTCGATTACTCCAGTTTCAGATGGTCTTACACCAATAGAAGTATCTCGTCTGTATGGACCAGAAGATTCGAATTCTCTATACTCTTCCATAAATCTTGGAGGGCTAGTTTTTCCAATTAAAATATCTCCGCCTTTAACTGGAGATTCAGATGCAACTACACCATCATCTTCAAGTAATCTGTATGCACGTTCACCTTTGTAACCTCTTATGTTATCTTCAGCGTTTGGAATTTCAAATCTATCACGCATTCCGCCAGGATATTGTTTTGCTTCAGCATCATAAATTCTAAAGAAGAAAGTTCTACCTAATCCTCTATCAACTGATGATTGACTTAATACAATTGCATCTTCAATGTTGTAACCATCAAATGGTAATACTGCAACAATACAATTCTGGCCGGCTGGTCTATCTTCCAATCCTAAAAGCTTCATTGCTTTTGTATTAACAATCGGAACTTGAGGATATAACATAAGGTGTTGTCTAACATATGTACTGGTATTCATCATAGGTGTTGAAAATCCTAAACTTTGTTTTGCCATTGCAGATTCGTATGTGTTTCTTGGAGATTGATTGTGTTCAGGATATGGAATGATGGAAGCTCCTGCACCCAATATTGATGGTGTGAATACTTCCAAATGAGTGTGTTTCTTTGTATCTTTTTCATCCAAAGCGACATAGCAATTTTCTTCTTCATTTGCATCAAGCACTTCCAAGATTCCCATTCTCAAAAGATCAGTCCAAGAAAGTAATTTCTTTGAAATTTTATCTAGTAATTCTGAAGTTAGTAATGATTTGTTATCTTTGATAATAATTAATGGGCGTAGTACTCTACCTGCATTACAATTAACATATAGTCTTCTTGTTGAGCCTTCAATTTCTGATTTATGGAATGATATTCCAACATGAGGATGAATTTTTGAATTTCTTCTTAATTCTCTAAGGGATTGTGCTAATTCTCCGCCATCTTTGTAATATCCAATTAATCGTCCATCTACGAATACTCTAGTTCCATCTTTTTTCAAATCTTCTTTTGCATCAAAGAAATGTACAGTTCCAAGATCAAAGAGTTTTTCTACAATTTCTTCAGATTGGACATTTACAGAAATAATTCCAGATAATGCCAAATTTTTCACCAAACCGCAGTTTGAACCTTCAGGAGTTTCACTTGGACAAATTCTTCCAAAATGAGTTGAATGTAAATCTCGAGCTTCAAAGTTTGGTTGAGTTCTACTTAATGGAGATTGAATTCGTCTGAGATGGCTAATTGTTGAAAGGTAATTAGTTCTATCAAGTAGTTGCGTGACACCTACACGTCCTCGTCCCCAGTTTCCAGTTGCAATAGCATTGTTTAGTTTATCAGTGATAATTCCCGGACGAATTGCTGCAGCAACTGCATTAATTCCACGTTTTTGACCAGAACGTTCTAGTTGATATTTCATATCTCTAACCAAATTTCTAAATGCAGTTCTAAATAGATCTGCTAACATTTGTCCTGCAAATTTGATTACTTTATTTCCATAATGATCTTTATCGTCAGGAGTAATCCAACCAAGTTTTAATTCTAATAATTTACAAGCTGCTTCTCCCAAGAACTGGGCTTTTTCTTTTCTGTTTTCGGGATGTTTACCTAAGTGTGGTAAGAGTCCCCAATCAAGTAATGTCTCAGCACGTTTTATCTGAAATTCCTCTAACATTCCAGGTGCAATTCTTTTACTGATATAGACAATTGCATCTTTTGATGTTGGCACATCACCTGCTTTCTCAAATGAACCTTCTAATTCATTTTGAATTTGATCAACTAATGAAACGACAGATGCAATTTCTCTATCAGATTCTAATCCAAGTGCTCTCATTAATGTGACAACTGGAATATCAACTGGAGAACCAGGAATTCTAGCAACAATCAATCCATCGTTTTTCATGACAAGTTCTAGTTTTGCACGATAACCTACAATTGAAGAATATACCTTGGCTTTGAAAATAATGTTTCCACCAATAGTTTCTCTATCCACAATTATTTTATTATAAGAAAGATCTTCTAATCCAACAATTACACGCTCTGAACCATTGATGATAAAGTAACCACCAGGATCACTTGGATCTTCTCCATGTTCAATTAATTTTTGAGTAGAAAAATTATTTAAGATACAAGCATTTGATTTTGCCATAACTGGTACATCTCCAATATGTACAAATCTAGATTCTAAAATTTTCCCATCTTCTATAACACTTGCTTCCATCATAATTGGTGCAGAGTAAGAAACATTTCTCAATCTTGCCTCAGCTGGAGTGATGTGAGTGATTGAACCGTCAAGCTCCATCATTCTTGGCTGTTGAAGTTTTACTTTACCTAGTTGAATCTTGTAAGGATACTCTGCATTTTCAATATCAATTTGTCCAACTTCATCAACAATACTTTGAAGTCCTCTTTCTAAAAATTCATCAAATGAGTTTAAATGTTGACGTGCTATACCTTCACGTTTTAAGATATCTTGAATTATTGGCCATCTTTTAGTTGAAGGATCTGCCATTTAGACTTCCACCACATATCGATAATACAGGCTTTCACCAGCAGTTGAACTTGTTCGAGTGATCTTAATCACATCTCCTGGTTTTACACCTAGTCCCAAAATTGCAGGATCATTGGCAAAAATTAATGGTAATTCAGTTGGCTTACAATTGTATTTTTTTAAAATTTCTTCACCTTCTTGTTTAGTCATAATTTCATGTTTTGGAACATAGATATGATCAGGTACTAGAACTTGATTTTTCTTAGTTGCCATTTACAAAGCCTCCATATTGAACATCAAATGTAACAAAAAATAATACACACAAACTGTCAAAAATTCGCTTTCTGGTTAATATATATGTAATTTCAACTTTATCAGAAAACACTATTTTTTCTATTTTGTCAATAAATTTTTTCGCAACCTTAAATAGTCCAAATTTAGGCGTAAAAATAATGAAATCACATTTGACGATGTTTGCCTTAACTGCAATTTTATTTGCAAGTATTGGTATGGCACCAGCATTTGGACAAATACAAAGCTCGATTGTTGTTACTACAGACAAATCTTCCTATTCAGAAGGTGAAACAATCTTAGTAACAGGTGAAGTAAGAGATCTATATTCAGGAACTCCAGTAAGTTTGATTGTAAAGAATGACAATGCAATTGTTGCTCTTGCTCAATTAACAATAGGTGCTGACAAAAAATTCAGTACCGAATTTATTGCGGGTGGAACAATGAGAACATCCGGAACTTATGTAGTTGAAGCAACATATGGAAATCGTGTAGCTACAACATCATTTGAATTTGGAGGATCTATAATTGCACCAACTGACAAACCTTCCAGAGTAACTGATACAACAGTTTCAATTGAAGGTTCTAGTGATTTAATAGGATACAAGATCACAGGCGGAAAACTACTAAACATTATGCCTGATGTAGATGCAAAGTCACTGATCATATCTATTGATGCTACAAGCGATGGTTCACTTACACTCACAATCCCTAGATCTATATTGGATGCAACAATGAACGGTGTAGATGACGACTTTTTCATCTTAATTGATGGAGAAGAAGTAGACTTTGAAGAAACAACCTCTTCAACAGATAGAATACTCACCATAGCATTCCCAGCAGGTGCTGAAGAGATTGAAATAATTGGAACATTTGTAGTCCCAGAGTTTGGTACAATCGCAGCCATGATTCTAGCAGTAGCAATTATCTCAATAATTGCAGTATCTGCAAAATCAAAACTTAGTATTATACCAAGATACTAAATTTCATCTTTTTTTCTCTTTTTAAATATACATAAATAACAATAATGTTGGGTGAAAATAGATGAATTTTAAACGTTCTACAACATCAATGGCAATAGCCCTCATGGCACTGTCATTAGTTTCAATGACTTCAATTCAACAAGAAGCTTTTGCTCAAAATCAGGGAATGTCTATTACAGCAACAACTGAAAAAGTAGGAGACACAATTACTGTCACAGGTAAAACGGTTTCAGATTATACAGATGTCACATTCACCGTAATATCTCCAAGTGGAAATAACGTAGTAGGTATTGATCAAATATCTCCTGATAATGATGGCAATTTTGCTATAACATTTACAATCAGTTCAGGTTGGAAAGAAAATGGATTTTATTCCATAAAAGCAAAACAAGGCACATCATCATTGTATGAATTAGAAGTACTTGTTGAAGTAACAAACGGCATAACTCTAAGAAGCACTTCTGTAACTGAATCTAATTTAGAAACAGGGATTTTCACACCAAGTGAAAACAATGCTGCAAGAAATGCAGGAATCACCCTTGATGCAATAGTTATCGAGGATGGTTCTACAATGTTTGAAGTTACGGGAACAACTGACAGAATGAGTCAAGATATCACATTAAAGGTGGTTGCACCAAATGGTAATGTGGTAAAAGTGGCTCAAGTGTCACCAATGCTTAGTGGAGAATTCTCAGCTGAAATCACAGTAGGTGGATCATTATGGAAACAAGATGGTTTTTACACTGTAACTGTACAACAATTTAACGATCCAAAATATACTGCTTCAACTGAAGTAGAGATCTTAGACGGAGTTGTAGTACCAGAATTTGGTACAATCGCAGCTATGATTCTAGCAGTAGCAATTATCTCAATAATTGCAGTCTCTGCAAAGTCAAGACTTAGCATCATCCCAAGATACTAAAAGTCACACAACTTTTTTCTATTTTTAAGTATACATAAATAGAGATGGGTGTAAATCGCAACAAGATGAACAATCGTACGACGTTCGCGCTACTAGTCTTATTGACTGCAGTCAGTGCTTTAACCGTGTCATCAGCATATGCTCAAATAAATCCAGCATGTGTAGGTTGTACTCAAGAGGATGCTAAAGTAATGGCATCAAAAGCACTCATGAATGCAATACCAATATCTGTTTGGACAGATAAAGCAGATTATGGACATAATGACATAATTAAGGTAAAAGGCCAAGTGGCAAATGAATCTGGATTTCCAGTTACAATTACTGTGATTAATCCTCTAAACTCTATTGTTACAATTGATCAAATCGATGTAGTAAATCATAGTTTTGAGACAACACTAAACACAGCAGGTGCAATGTGGAAACACGATGGTACCTACACCATTAAAGTAAACTATGGTACTGCTGAAAAAAATAACAGTGTTAAAGTTGAACTAACTGATGCAATTGCATATCCCCCAACCACAAACAAACAATGTGGTGTCAAGGAATTAACTGCAAGTGGTCAATGTGTACCATTTAGCATTTCAGGTGGAACAGTAACAAGTGCAACCCTCAATACTAATGATAATTCAATTGTCATTATGATCAACGCTGAAGAAGATGGAACATTAACAGTATTACCATCAACAACAGTACAAGAAGGAATCTTCATGGTACTAGTTGACGGAGAAGAATGTAATGAACCAGAATGTGAAATTGTTGGAAACAAAGTAACAGTAATGTTCCCAGCAGGCGCTGAAACAATCGAGATAATCGGTACTCACGTGATTCCAGAATTTGGTACAATCGCAGCCATGATTCTAGCAGTAGCAATTATCTCAATAATTGCAGTCTCTGCAAAGTCAAGACTAAGCATTATACCAAGATACTAAAAGTCACACAACTTTTTTCTATTTTTAATAGTAAAAGAAATATACAAATGAGCATTGAAATATTTATGGATTCTAGAATATTTTACAGCCTTGTATTATTACTAGTAATTTCTACTGGAACAGTATTTGCAGAAGAATTTTTAGTTTTGGTTAAAACAAATGATAATAATTATGATGAAGGGGATACAATTATAATTTCAGGTCAAGTAAGCACTTCCATACCAGGAGTAGATGTTGTAATACAATTATTTTCAGGAGGTAATATGGTAGCAATTGCACAAAAACCAATTGCACAAGATGGCACATTTTTACATACAATACTTGCAGAAGGCCCATTATGGAAAAAATCAGGCACATATTTGGTAAGAGCTTCATATGAAGCAGGAGGAGTAAAAATTTCAGAAACAGAATTTACTTATTCATCTAAATCAGAAGTATCTGAAACTAGAACTAATTTTGAAGTGAATACAGAAAATCATGGAACATTTGATGTTGAATATACAATCAAAGGCGGTACAGTCAAAAATATTGTGGTGGATTCAAAAAATTTTGCAATAATAGTGCAAATTGATGCAACAGATAAAGGAAAAATAACATTAGAACTCCCCAGAGAATTCATAGGGGCAGAAAAACAAGATGGTAAAGATGATACTTTCATCATCCTGATAGACGGTATAGAAGTTGCAGGTCAAGAATCAGCAATTCATTCAGAATCAAGAATCATAACAATTAATTTTGAACAGGGAGATTCAGATATTGAAATAATTGGAACTTATGTTATTCCAGAATTTGGCACAATTGTAATGATGATGTTAATTGTTGGAATTATGGTGACAATTTTAGTTACTAGAAATAAATTCCAAATTAACGTTTAAGTTTTAGAACCAAAAGAATATTTTTCTTTGAAAGGTGAAAAAGCCCTCAGTTCTTCAACTATTTTTTTTAGAGATGTCACTGTTTGCTCAATATCTTTTTCATTGTTAAACACACCCATAGTCAATCTAAGAGATCCAGTTATTTGTTCATGTGAAAATCCCATTGCATGTAAAACATGTGATGCTCTTTGAGTATTAACAGAGCATGCCGAACCTGTAGAAGCAGCAATCCCATATTCATCAAGTTTGATTATAAGGTCCTCACCATTAACACCAAGGAATGTAAAATGAGCATTGTTAGGCAATCGAGATTTAGGATCACCATTCAAAGTTACTTCTGGAATTTCACTCAATACTTTTTCAATTAACATATCTCGAAGGGCAGTAACATATTGCATATTGTCATTCAAATTATTTTTGGCAATTTCACATGCTTTGCCAAACCCAACAATGTTAGCAACATTTTCAGTACCAGAACGTAATCCATGTTCTTGACCACCACCTAAAATTACAGGATCAATTTTGATGCCATTTTTAATGTATAATGCACCTATTCCTTTTGGACCATGGAGTTTATGAGAAGAAATTGATAGTAAATCTATACCTAATTCTTTAACATTAATTGGAATTTTGCCAACTGCTTGTACTGCATCTGTATGAAATGGGATTTTTCGTTCATTGCATATTTTAGCAATTTGCGAAATTTTTTGAACTGTTCCAACTTCATTATTTCCAAACATTATCGAAACAAGACAAGTATTATCAGAAAGATGATTTTTCAATTCTAATGGATCCACAGTTCCAAATTTGTCAACAGGTAAATAATCAACATGGAATCCATTTTGAGTTAGTTTTTTACAAGGTTCTAAAATTGCATCATGTTCTATTGAAGATGTGACAATATGCTTAGAATTATCATCTTTAAATATTCCCATTAGAACAGTATTGTTTGATTCAGTACCACCAGAAGTAATTAAAATTTCAGAAGAATCAGCATTGATTAATAATGCAATTTGTTTTCTAGCTTTTTCAATAGCCTTACGTGCTAATCTACCATATCTATGAATTGATGATGCATTACCATATTGTTCTTTAAGGTATGGCAACATTGACTCTAAAACATCTTCATGAATCTGAGTAGAGGCTGCATTATCGAGATAAATCAATCTGTAATCATATTAATTTTTCCTGGTTTATAGCCTTCCTGATCAACTTCAACAGAAGTAAATCCAATCATTTTTAATTTCTCAGTGATTTGTTTTAAAATAATTTCATCAAATCTAGATATCATATGTTTTTCAACTTCAATTTTTGCAGAACCATTAATGTCACGAACTCTGACCTGTTTTACTTTTGTTAGTTGTTTAACAATAGTCTCACCAAATTCTATTCGAATTAATTTTTCAGCAGTTACTCTTTGACCCCAAGGAATTCTTGATGCCAGACATGAATTTGATGGTTTATCAAATACAGACAATCCTATCATTTTAGCAACTTCTCGGATTTGGGATTTTGAAAAATTTGTCTCTACAAGTGGACTACGTATTCCATTTTGTTTTAATGCTTCAATTCCAGGCCTATAATCCCCTAAATCATCAAGATGAGTCCCATCAACAATAATCTCCACATTATGCTCTTTTGCCAACTTTGTCAGATGGTCTCCCAATTCCAGTCTACAATGAAAACATCGATTTGAATCATTTTTTGTAAAATCTTCATTCTGAAGTTCATTATAATCCAAAAAGAGTTGAGTGATTCCAATCTCAGAACAAATCTGTTTGGCTGTTCCAAGTTCTTCTTGAGATAAAGTTTTGTAATCAGCAGTTACTGCAATAGCTGAATTCCCTAATTTTTGAAATGCAGCATATGCAACTAATGCACTATCAACACCTCCAGAAAGTGCAATCATAACTTTATTTTTATCCTCAAACCAATTTACAAGATCATCAAGTTTTGTCATCATTAATCTCCAATTTTTCAATTTCTTTTCTTAATAATATTTCTGTTTCTTTAATCGATTTATCTACAGCATTAGAAATTTTTTTCAAATCATCAAACTCTATTTTAAAATTAGTTTTTCCTTTAAATGAAGATTTTTTATATTGCACAAGAAAAGATTGATCATTCAAAGTTATAGAAATATCGTGGTTTGTTCTAGGAACGATTAATCTATTAGAATCTGAAATTCGAATTCCCAAGGTTCCTGTTTCCAATACTAGAGTGTCTATAATTTTATCAACAGTTTCATCAGAACACATAACAGATACAAGATTTGTTGGTCTACCTTTCTTTGTGATTCCATGATAAATAGAAACATCCAGTGCTCCGTATTTCATAATTTTCTCAATTAAATGTCCCAAAATTTCTCCTGAAACATCATCAACATTTGTTTCAAGAATTTTTATAGAATCTGTTTCAAGATTTTTATCAGAACCTCTAACAATTTTTAAAACATTAGAAAAAGTTTCAAAATCTTTTTGACCAGCACCATAACCAATTGATGTAACTATCATTGAAGGATAATACTTAGCAGATTCATGAGCCAAATTTACTAAAATACAGGCTCCAGTAGGAGTTGAAAGTTCTTCATTTGCATCATTTCCTTTAATGATTAAATTTGAATTTTTAAAAATCTCAAGAATTGCACTTGCTGGATTTGACATAGTTCCATGTGAAAAGGTTACAGAACCGCTACCAACTGCAACAGGTAAACAAATGATTTTTTCATCAAATAATCCTAAATCCTCCAATGCAATTGTAATCCCAATAATATCGACCAAAGTATCAATACTTGATGCTTCGTGAAAATGAACTGATTCTTTAGGAATTCCATGAATTTTGGATTCTGAAGAGATTAGTGTGTCAATGCACGATTTGGCAAAAGATGTAGCTTTGAGGGATAATTTGATTTCTTGAGCAGATTTGATAATTGCATTTTTAATTTCAGAACCTTTTCTTTCATGAATATTTTCATCAATTTCTAAAACTAAATGAATGGATTGAACTCCATGTTTTTGGATTTTTTCAAAATCTATTTTTTTTATCGTGGAATTTGAAAGGAATTTTTCTGATTGTTTTATTCCAGATATAATTTTATTTTTATCAGCACCAAGATCCACTAATGAGCAAAGGAGCATATCCCCAGATATGCCTGCTATCTGAGGATCAATTACAAGAACCATGATTAAAAATTATTAAAAACGCTTATAAATTCGACTAATGTTTCACAAATTTCATTAGATTTAATTATTCAAAATGAACACTAATTTTTATGATTACAATAATTGGTTCTGGTAAAGTAGGCGGAGATGCAGCATTATTCTCAGCTTTAAAACGATTAGATGATCAGATATTATTGCTTGATGTAGCAGAAGGACTTCCTCAAGGTGAAGCAATGGATATCAATCACATGTTATCTGAGCAAGGAATTGATGTTGAAGTAAAAGGTTCAAATAATTTTGCAGACATGAAGGGATCAAATATAGTTGTAGTAGTTGCAGGTTCTGGAAGAAAACCAGGAATGACTAGAATGGATCTTTTGAAAATAAATGCATCAATTGTAAAGAGCGTTGTAGAAAATGTAAAAAAATATGCAGATGACTCGATGATAATTCCAGTAACAAATCCACTGGATCCTATGACTTACATTACATACAAGGTTTCAGGGTTTGATAGAAGTAGAGTATTTGGCATGGGAGGAATGTTAGATTTATCAAGATTTAGACAATTTATTCATGAAGCAACTGGACATTCGCGTGATTCTATCAGAGCATTAGTAATTGGTGAACATGGAGAAAATATGTTACCATTACCAAGATTTTCATCAGTATCAGGAATTCCCCTATCATCTTTTCTTCCAAAAGAAAAATTGGATGAATTGGTTCTAAATACAAAACAAGTAGCAGCCAAAGTAATAGAATTGAAAGGAGCTACAGTTCATGCCCCAGGAAATGCAATTTCTGCAATTATTGAATCAGTTGTAAGAGATAGAAAACAAGTCATTCCAGTTGCAACTTATCTTAATGGAGAATACGGTCATTCAGATGTCACCATTGGAGTTCCAGCAATTATCGGAAAGAAAGGTGTAGAAAAAATTATTGAATTAGACCTAAATGATGAAGAAAGACAAGTATTTGATAAAGCAGTTGAAAGTGTCAAAAGCGCTATATCAGGTATTGAGATCTAAGCCTTTTTTTAGACTAACAAAGAGAAAACATTAATGGAAATTCATGAAATTTTAGAGTCATTAAAAAAAGGAAAAATTTCACTAACTAATGCAAAAAAGCTTTTGTCCCTCTATTCAATTGAAGAAGTAGAAGGATTTGCTAAAATTGACATAAACAGACGATATAGAAGAGGAATTCCAGAAGTAATTTTTGCAGAAACAAAAGAATTAGATGAAATTAAAAAAATTGCAAAAAAAACTCTAGAAAAGACAAATTCAGTAATAATATCAAGAATTAAGAAAGAAGATTATCAAAAAATATTATCTTTTTCTAAGAAATTAAAAGTAAAAATTAAAACTGGAAAAAATTCATCATCATTGTTATTATTTAAAAAACCAATTAAATTTCATGGAGGAAAAGTAGGAATTATGACTGCAGGTACATCAGATATTGGAATTGCAGAAGAATCAAGATTAATGTGTGAAGCAATGAATTGTAAATGCATAACAAGTTATGATGTAGGAGTAGCTGGGATTCAAAGAGTATTTCCAATTTTAAAAAAAATGATAAATGAAGATGTGGATTGTATCATAGTTGCAGCAGGAATGGAAGGTGCATTAGCTACGCTTGTATCAACATTAGTAGATATTCCAATCATAGGAATTCCAACTTCTGTAGGATATGGGTATGGGGGGAAAGGAATAGCTGCTCTTGCATCAATGCTTCAAAGTTGCTCACTTGGATTATCAGTTGTAAATATCGATAACGGGATAGCTGCTGGAGGGATAGCTGCAAATATTGCAAATAGGGCAATCAGAAAAAAGTATTCTGATTAGAATGTTAGACTAGCCAACCTCGTAAATGATATATAATATATCAAAAAGAAGGTGAGTAATTGGCGGGCAAACGTATTGTACTTACTGCTGATCGCAGTTTAATGACAAATTATAGAGGAAATTTTCTTTATGGATTTATTGCATGTGGGCCATATGAGGTTCTACCAGAATGGGTTTTTGATAAAGTATTTTGTCCTTCAGTTGAAACTGACCCAATTACAGGAGAGGTCAAAGTTGCACAAGTGGGATTAAGAAGAATTGAGAGTTCATTGATTCAAGGAGGATACAAAAGAGAAGAGGTATTCATTGCTCATCCTGAAATGCTTAGTAAATCAATAGGGCCAGATACCAAAGTTGTGGGAATTAATGTTATGGATCCATTAGGAATGGCTCCAGTTACGACAACAATGTCTCCAGAAAAATTATCTTACGTTTCAATGAAATTCAAAAAAATGTGTGCAGATATTATTCAGCTAAAAAAGAAATATGATTTTAAAGTTGTAGTAGGAGGTAATGGCGCATGGGAATTAGCAAAATCAGACAGAATGAAAATACATGGGATTGACACAGTTGTTGTTGGAGAAGCAGATGAACTAGCAGTTGATTTATTCCAAGATTTAGAAAAAAATGACGCACCAGAACTAATGCATTGTTTTGTAAGAAATCTTGAAAATATTCCAGTAATTGAAGGCCCAACAATTAATTCATTAATTGAAGCAATGCGCGGTTGTGGAAGAGGATGTGACTTTTGTGATGTAAACAAAAGATCAAAAAAAGATCTTCCATTAGAAAGATTACAACATGAGGCTAAAGTTAATTTAGATTATGGATTTGATTCTATCTGGTTACATTCTGATGAAATGCTACTTTATGGATGTGATAATAGAGACTTTGTTCCAAATAGAGACGCCATTGTTGATTTGTGGAAAGGACTCAAAGGGTTAGGTGCAAATTTTATTGGAACCACACATATGACATTTTCAGGAGTTGCAGCAGACCCTACATTGATGCAACAAATTTCTCACATTAATGAACAAGATAGAACTGGAAGATGGCTTGCAACTAACCTTGGAATTGAAACAGTATCACCAGCAATGGTAAAGAAGCACCTCGGAGTTAAAACAAAACCATTTGCACCTGAAGAATGGGGCAGTGTTGTAAGAGAAGGAGCAAAAATTCTTAATGAGAATCATTGGTTCCCAGCTGCGACAATCATTATTGGTTGGCCTGATGAAACACCAGATGATGTTCAATTTACCATAGATATGATGAGTGATTTTAGAGAAATGAACTTTAGAGGTTTGGTTGCACCTTTACTTTACCAAGACTTTAGTGAAAAAAATTCAATGCATTTTGGAAACTTGAATGAAGCACAGTTCACACTATTTTGGAAATGCTGGGAAAATAACTTACGTGTAATTAATGATATTATTCCAATTATTCTTAGAAACAAAACATATGGTGGACCAATGAAAGTATTCATGTATGGAATTCTTAAAGCAGGAACTTGGGCAATAATGAGATATTTACGTGGATTGTGTAAAGATCTTTTTAACGGAAGAACTCCAGATGAAATTATTGACAAATATGCAAGGAGTAGATCTGTAACTGCACCTAGAATTCAAACAAAGAAATTATAGACTTTCAATAGCAAAATCAGCTATAGTATTTCGGATTGGGGTTATAGAAATAAAGTAAACTTTGTCTGCCCGCTCTATAGATACAACTTTTTTGAAGGACTTTGATGATACGTCAAATTCATAAATTCCAGATTCAAGTGAACCCTTTGCATAAAGCATAAGATATGTTTCTCCAGTAGCAGAACCGAGTGGAATAAATGACATTACATTACCCTTGTAAGAATTAATCGGCATTGTATTTTTCATTGGAGGGGCAGCTGATGCCATATACATAAGAAGATCTTCAACTGATTCAAATTCTTCATATTCAATATGCATGAAATATCATAACGGGTTTCAGTATAATAACCTAGAGTGAAATTAGATTATTTTCTAGATTTGATAATCTTGTTAACTTTGAATCCAATCAATGCTGGTGCTGCAATATACATTCCCAAGTTCAAAGCAATTACAGAAATTCCTAGTCCTAAAACTTCAACTTCTGAACCATCATTAGCCAAAGTCATTATAGATAATGTTGAAATCATTGGAGTGATAAATGCTCTAACTGCTTCTTGGAACATTGGATTTTCTCTTTGCATATCAGCAATTGTTGGTGAGAATGAATAGTATAATTGGTTAAATCCAGACATGAATGCTGCACCAGATGAAGTACTCATTACAGTGTTATCTCGAATTTCTCTAAGGAATTGAACTTGTGGTGCTAATTCAGAGCCATATGCTGCTGTTGCAATTAAACAACCACCACCTTTTGGTTCTTCAGTTTTTACAACTTGACAAATTCCATTAACTAATGTAGTTCCAGATCCACATGTTGGTTCAGTTGGTTCTACTGGTTCAACAGGTAGAGTTGGTTCTACTGGTTCAACAGGTAGAGTTGGTTCTACTGGTTCAACAGGTAGAGTTGGTTCTACTGGTTCAACAGGTTTGTCACTGATTACTTGTTCTCCACCAACATAATTTACCATAATTTCAGAATCATCTGGACCATATTTTACTTGAATTTTATAATCACCGTTTGTTTTCCATAATGGACCACCTGCTATAAAATCAAAGTTAAAAGAACCATCAGAATTTGGAATCAATTGTCCAATTTTCACAAAACTATCTGTTGGAGATAGGACTATGTAAGTAACTGCACCAGCAAATAGTGATGAAGAATCATAATTTTTGACAGTTCCAGAAACAGTTACAGATGCACCATTTGCATAAAGTTCATTGTCAGAAGATATTGGCAATGCAGGATTAGGATCAATTGTTGCAAAAGCAGCGCCACTAACACCATAAGAGAGAATTGAAATAGATAATAATGTAAATGCTAAGAATCCAGACAGCCTCATTTTCAATTTAATTCATGATGTGAGGTATTTATATTTTCAATGAAATAAAAATTGACCAGATTATATTCTAATGATGCCTTTTTTGACCAAGTATTGAATTAATTTTACAAAGTCTTCATCAGTAATTTGATTATTTGACCACCATTTTGCAGTGTTTTTAATCCATTCAGGTATTTTTTGCTCAAATTGTGAAACGGATTCATTAGGTATGATAATGAGTCCTTTTTCAACAAAATATTCAATTCCATCAATAAATTCAGAATCAGAAACAGTGTCAGAAGACCATGATCGTGCATTGTCTTTAATCCATCCAGGAATTGCAGGATTAGAAACTGTAAATGAAATTGTCTTTACAAAAGAATTATTGTAAGATAACTCAATTTCATAAATACCGGATAAAGAATTTTCATTAATTGAAATTACAGATTTGTAGATTCCATTACTAGATAGTGTTGCAGCAAAATTTTGAATTTTTCCATCAGGGGAGATAATAACTACGGATAATGGAATTCCTCTTCTATGATTATCAATACTTCCAGTAAGAATAATTTCTTTAACTTTTCCTGAATCTGGTTTTATTACATCATATGCACTAAGTTGTGTAAGACTGTAAAATGAAGTAGATGTGTCCCTCAATAAACTAAAAACATTAGGATTCCCAAAACTATCTCTAGAATCATAATATTTTGCATCAAGACTCCCACCTGCTGTAGAAATCAACTCAGTTCCAGATTTGTTGCATATTTTTGAGGGCATTTTAAAAACCCCTTCAAAAATTCCTGTACTAGGTCCAGTTTCAACTAGAGTGAATCCAGTAGCACCTAAACCGCCATAGTCAACACCATTTATTGTACAACGTTTGTAACGAATGTCTTTAAGTTTTATCTCTAACAGAATTTCACCATCTTTTCCTACAGTATCAACATTAGCAGAGTTCGGATCATTAATTGTTTGATAACTTTCTATGGTATCACTTTTCAAATTAAGATCAAAGTCTTTTAAAACGAGAGTAACAGGTTGACCAAATCTAAAAGTTGTTGAAGTACTAGAAACAATTCCAGAATTTGTAGCAAGATCAGATTTTATAGAAGTTGTAGTTGATACACCTACTTTATCTAAATCCGAATATGATATTGCAATTCCTTCCTCATCAATTAGTTTGTTTGTGATGATAATTTTTATTTTATCATCAATAGTTTGTATAGTTTGAATGAAGTTAGGATCTAATATATTTAGTTGATTAGTTACAGCATATTCAAAAGTACCATCAAAAACAGATGAATTGTCTTGAGTTTCTTTTAATTCAAAGCGATAGATTGAATTGTTTATGCTATTATTATTTTGTAATCCGAAAGAAAAGAAATCAAAAACAATTGGTTGATTGTTAATTTCATTAGAAATAGTAATCACGCCAGAGTTATTATTAGATGAGTCAAAATCAATTACAAGAAATGCGTTACCACTATTAGCTGCTATCGCTTTTACATCAGAGTCATCAATTTGAATAAATCCTTGTGATGATGAAATATCACCAGCATCAATTATTGTTATAGAAGAAGACCCAAGAGTATCAAAAGAAAGAGAAAATGAAGTATCACTAAAATTAGAAACTCCCAAATCTCTTTCAAATGATCTTAAATCATAATTTATCCAATTTGTTCCATTTGTATTAGATTTAGAAGAATCAAGTAGTATTGAAGATAAAGATGAGGCAGAAAATCCCAAATTTATTGAAAATACCTCGTATGAGCCGTCGGTGACCGTATCAATTATCAGTCTGTCAGAATTAGAATCAGGTACAGATGAAGTTACAGCAACTCCTGCAGTAAGAGGAGGAGAGGAGGAGTGAAATTGGGCATTCTTAGCGTTTTTCAAGGTGATAGGATTTCCAATGGTAATTGTTGGAATGATGGCTGTTGCCCTAAATACATCCAAATCATCGCGAGCACCGGTGTTTAGATTTTGATCAGGATCATTCAAAATTACAGGATATTTTGTTCCAGGACGTAACATATCGCCATTTCCAATAGTCAGTATAGGTTCACCAGATGAAATAGAAGCAGTTGAGAATCCTGTCAAAACTGAAACAGATTCTTTATTGTAAGTAATTTTTCCAGTTAATCCACGAGGAGCATCAGTGAGAATTCCAATAACGGATTGATCACTGGAATCATAGCTTTCAAAAATTCCAGAATTTGGTCCTTGTTCAACTAGTGTAACAATATTTGAAAAAGTGTTAGCACCTCCATCACTAACTGAAGAATTAGGTTGATCACTATTTGTTTTTAGTCTCATAATATTCCCAAGTTCCAAAGTAAGTTTACCGTTATTTTCAAAACCTAAATTTGAAAGAGTTGGAATCAAATTTACCAAACCTACACTTCCATTTGCATCATTATTTCCAGAGTTATCAAATGCTTGATAAAATGATGAAGGGTTTGAATCAATATCAAATGTCCAAGAATCTTCATCGGTTGGATCCTGGTTTAGTTGAAAATCATTTACAGTTAAAAAAACTTCAGCATTTTTAGGATAAAGATCTCTATCAACATTCAAAGAGATGTTTTGAATATCATCATATTCGAGTAAAACCTGTTGTAATGGGCCTCCAGGATTGTATTGAATGTTAACACCATCAAATGAATAAAGTTGAATTAATGGCCAAGCATCAGAATCCAATCCAATTTGTCCCGTAGGAATATTTGAATGGGTGTTGATTGATTTTGCATTTCTAACTACATTGTTCAAATTTGTTGAACCTGTTGGGGAACCAGTACATTGACTTAGTGAAGAAACACCATTGGTAAAACCAGTCAAACCAGTAGATTTTGGTACTGCAATTCCATCAGTTTCAGAAAACGAAACTCCAAAGACAGAAGATACAGTATCTCTACTGCAGAAAACTCCAAAGTCTAAACCTTTACCAGAAGTGGCAGATTGAGTAGAGTCTGCAATTTTTGCCTTGTCAACATTAGCAAAATAAGCATACCAATTACCATCAGTGGTCTGAACCATTCGTAATGATTTTCCATTAATTGTAACATCAGGTTCGCCTTTCCCCTGATCAGTATCATGCAGATTAGAATCACGGATTACAACTTCAATCACCATTGAACCTGAGAAATAATTGTCAAATTGTGAATTTTCAGCAGATACAAACAAGTTAGGATTACTTGATACCTCAGCGTCAATAGTAGGAATTAGTAATATTATTGAAAAAGTTACCACTAAAGTAAAATATTTCCAATCCAACATATTTCTAAAATCCCTTTTTCTCACAAATAACTTTGTCGTATGAGTTCTTAGAAAACTGTAATACAGGATTAAATTATTAAAAAGAAGGAAAATGTTTGTTCAAAGGACCAAAGTTTTACAGATTTCACTTTTAGCTATATTTTCAGCATTTGTAGTAGAACTAATTTTTGGTTTAATCTCAAACAGTCTAGCACTCATTACTGATAGTATTCATGCATTATTGGATAGTGTAGTTACTCTTGTTTTACTTTTAGCAGCAAGATTAGCAATCAAACCAGCAGATGCTGAACATACCTATGGACATGGAAAAATTGAATCGTTGGGGGGATTAATTGGAGGAATAGCAATTTTTCTAATTGCATGTTTTTTCATCTACGAATCCATCAATAGATTACAAAGTCCCCCACCAAATATTTTGCCAGGATTGTTTGCAATAATTGGTGGACTATATACAATCGGTATTGACTTTTTCAGAATAATTATTCTTAGAAGATCTATTAAAAAAATTGGCGGTGTTACTCTAAAAGCAGATTTTTATCATGCATTTATGGATCTTGGCTCCACAATAGTTGCAATAGTAGGAATTGTTCTAGTATCATATGGATTGTATTTTGGAGACTTTGTTGCAGCACTAATTTTAGGCGTATTATTAGCAGTGCTAAGTGTAAAACTAGTATACAAAACAGCATTGGATTTAACTGACGTAATATCACCAGAACTTGTAAAAAATGTTAGAGAAATTTCAATATTAACAGAAGGAGTAATTGATGCAGGACCAATACTTATGCGAAGATCAGGAGAAATTATTTTTGCAGATGTTACCATTTCATTGAGGGGAGATACAAGTTTTAAAAAAGCGCATGAAATTAGTGACAATGTTGAGAAAAATATCAAAAAGAAAATACCAAATGCCTCAACAATAATACATTTTGAACCAAATTGGAAAGATGTGCCACTAGATGCAAAAATCTCAGAAATAGCAAAAGGAGTAAAAGGGGTTAAGGGAGTTCATAATGTCATCACACATAAAACAAAAGGAAAAATATATTCTAATTTGCATGTGATGGTAAATAGAGAAATTAATTTAGAAACAGCCCATAAAATTTCTGAAATAATTGAACAAAAAATTCAAGAACATATTCCAGACATTACACATTCCACAATCCATCTAGAACCATTTATTACAGTTCCAAAAAATTTCAATGTAGAAGATATTGAAACAGAAGAAAAAATTAAGACAATATTAGAAAAATATCCAGACATTAAAAAAATTGGTCGAATATTATCTTTAAAGTTTGAAAATATTCTCAAGATAGATATTGATTGTTCATTTGACAAGGATTTGTCAATAGAAAAAGTTCATGATTTGACATCAGAAATCGAACATATCATTAGAGCCGAGATTAAAAATTCAGTTATTACGATTCATCCTGAACCAAATTAAACGAATATGCTAGTCAGGTACATTACTAACATTCCAACTACAAGAAGTGGTTTGGCAGCATCTACTATCAACTCATCTCAAAACTGATCATTTAGTAAAAAAATAGAGATCATTTGGATCTATTTGTATTGATGCAAAATCCATTCCATGAAATATCAAGAATTATCAGACAAACAATGGAATATGATAGAA
>JAPFBP010000053.1 GCA_029250275.1 Candidatus Nitrosopumilus sp.
GTTATAATTGTATTTAAAGTACTGAGAGTTTGTATATAAAAAAAACTTTTTCTAATTTTTATTTAATCTGAAAGAGATTTTATTAATTTTTTATGTTATTTTTTATGTTATTGAGATAGATCAAGTATCTGTTCCATTATTTTTTGAGCTCTTTCAACTTCAAAAATCATATTCTATTGTAATTTTATATTGTTTATTCTTTCAATTCTTTCAGAGTATTCAAGACTAGATGAATCCTCAAAATCTGCATAAGGTGTTAAGCAGGTAGGACATTGTATAAGTAATTGCTCGATAGCATTATCTGCTTGAGTTTCTTTGTAATCTGCAAAGTTTGAATATGAATTGGAAAAGTATCACCACACAAAAATAAATAGACGTATTCTTTCTAATTGGTTACAAGATTATGTCCATGTTGATAAAATCTAAATTAAAATTTCTTTTGATTATCCCTATACTTGTAGGTATTCTTTATTTTGGAACTAGTATAACTGATTTTGATATCTTGGAAAGTATGAATACTCAAAAATGGGTATTAGATCAATTTGCAATAAATTATGAAGCAATGATGATTGCGTGTGGTGAAGATAACCTTAATCCTGAAGAATTACAATCATGTCTTAATGCATTTGATGAAGTAAGGGAATTTTGTGTCATTGAGAGTGCAGAACAATGTGATGATGAACAAATGGAACAATTAGAACAAAAATTATTAGACATCTAATTATTCCTATTTTTCACAATAACCTAAAGATCTCTAATCATACATTTTACAGAAAATTAATGCAACCTGTGAACATTATACCTCTAGAAGAAGTGGGGAAACTCAATTACACCAAATGCAATTACACATTGAGGATCTCATATTCAGATGGACTCGAGATAGTGCTCCAATTATTCCATCAATGAAATATTCCATAGAGAGATTAACTAGACATTGAACTGATAGAGTATTTTTGGGAAAAACTATGGCCTAAATTTTATCTATAAATTCTAAACTCTACAAATAATTTTTATCCTTTAGAGATATTGCTCTTTGTGAGCTAGACGGGTACTTACCTGTCAAGTATAAATCTAAAAATAAAGAGAAATAAGAAAATGATAAACACAAAAGGAATATTCAAAACGGTTGTAATGCTTTTCGGCATTATATTGGGAGCAGGAGCTGGGGAATTAATTGAATACGTCATATGGACAGTTGGAGATTATACAGTTCCATATTGTGCAGAACAGAATCTTCCTCCTGAATATCATGAAATGTGTTTAAAAAATCTAGGAAATTACAATGAGTTCAAACCCTACTTCCAATTAGTTGGTGTTATTGTAGGATTGATTATAGCAGTTGCAGCGGTCAACAGATTTTTTAAATAAAAAAAGAATAATTCCCACAAATAGCAAGTGATACATTCCCTACTTGCAATTAAAAATCTAAACTCTCGGTTTTCAATGCAAATGCCCCACACTTTGGACACCGATGTTTTTTCAAATATTCTGCATGAGTTTGAAAACTCTTTTTAGAATACGTGATATGTTCCCCACAGTCTGCACATACACCGGGTAAATCTCCTTTCATAGATTAATTGTGAAACACTAGTACAAATAAACCCATAATTATAAAAAAATAGAGGAATAATACAATAGAGGAATAATACAATAGGCTCAAGTTCATAATTCATTGGATTTTTAATTTGATACTTGTATTGTATGGCATTAAAATTATTTATAAATTAGAATTTGTTCATTATTTTTTTAAATTATTAACAAGTAAAACCCAAGCCAACTATTTACATCCTCTACGTAATGTAGCAAGTAGGCGTACACCAGTAACACGATGTGGAGTTATGACAATGAATACTGTGTTGGCTTGTAATTCTATTATGTGATTATACAATAAAAGGTTGATCTTAACATTTGTTAAGAGTTGTATGTTATTGGAATTTATCCACCTGTCATGGGATCAAATAATACACATTCACATAAATCCCTTTGATCACAATAATTGCATTTACAATTACAATTCTCAAATAATGTATCACAAAATATACAATTGGTGAATTTTGGATTTGTATTCAAAAAATCACCTTTGTGGGATGTGCTTCTTACAATAACATTTTAGGTCTGAACATTCTCTTATTCCATCAATGTATTCGCTAAGAATCACTTTCTCCAATTCACAGAAACATACATCTGCAGTGTCATAGCATTCCACACAATAGCTCATATCCTACTATAACTTTAATCAAAGTTAAAGTGTATCATAGTATTTCTTAACATTTAATTAATTTGAATATAAAAAACTACACATATGAATAGTTTTTAGAACTTGTATTGAGTTATTCTTTCATTTTATATTCATTTATCCTTGACATTCAATTCCAATTAATGTTAATGGGACAAATTTTGCTAATTTTCCATGTAATAGTTTCACGTAATTTTTCAACTAGACTTGCTTTAACCATGAATTATGCCAATTTAGAATTACCAAACATAGATCAAATAGAACACATGAAATATTTATCATCAAGAAATTTCTGTTTTTTGGGTATTTCAATACTTTAAGTAGAATTTGAACAAGTTTTGAGTATTTGAATTTCAGTAATTCTACTTAATTTGGGAATGTATCTAGGGGTTCCAGACACTACACTTGTTGGAATTAGAAAAATAAAATATCTTTAGAAAATTAGACGTAAAATTTGGGTAAAACACCAGTATATATCAATGGAAATTATCAGTCTGTATGTTCAAAAATATAATTTCAAAACTACGTTTTGGTTCTTCTAAAACTAAAACCATCACAAACATAGACGCATCTAAAGAATCTGACACAAAACATGAATCTAAACATGAATCTAAAGATAAATCTAAAGATAAATCTAAAGATAAATCTAAAGACGATTGTTGTTCATCTGACACAAAACATGAATCAAAACATGAATCTAAAGACGGATCTAAAGACGATTGTTGTTCATCTGAAACAAAACATGAATCTAAAAGCGAATAAAATGAATTACAAATGTAGTGTTTGTAGTTTCAAATGGAATGGATATTCAGATACTTTTGAGAAAGTGATTATTCATGAAAGAACACATGCAAAAAAAGGTTCAGATTAATGGTTATATGCATTAAATGTTCTGATACACACTATGATCAATGTATGGGTAAATCTTGAATGTTTGACTGCACTTGTAAAACTTGTAAAAAATCTTAAAATCATTTTCTAATTCCGACAATTACTAGACATATAATCCTGAACTGTATTCATGGGAATGTTTAACGACGTTTACTATTCATTCTCACCAATTATATCTATTATGCGTGTGAAAATTCCATATTCAAAGTAGTCAAGATTGCAATTACTCCAAATGATTAGTTCGCTATCTATTTTGAATTATGTCGATATGGATTCAGAAGATAAAGTTTTGGGATATGGAATTAGCCTCATTTTATTAAATATTGGAATGTATGTTGGAATCTCAGATATTATGATGGAATCCAAGATATTATGATGGTTGGAATTAGAAAATTACACTAGATTCATGTAATGTAGTATGTAGTCTTACCACATTAGGCGTAGGTAGTTTTAATATACCTGTGTATACATTAGTATACAATGGTATTACAAACATCCATCAAAGTTACAAAGGAATCAAAAGAGAAATGGACTACTTACAAGAATCACCCAAAAGAATCCATGGAATCTATGATTAATCGAATTTTAAAATTAGCTTATGATGATGAAGAACCATTGAATGGTAAAGACTTGAAAGATATTCAAGATTCATTGAATGATTTTAAAAATAACAAATTCAAATCAAACAAGGAATTATTAGCAGAACTATAGAATGGTATGGACTGCACAGTGGTCTAATACTGCCATTAAACAATTAAAGAAATTTCCAAAAGTTGATCAAAAAAGAATCTTAAAGAAAACTATTGAAGTAGAACAAGACCCATTTTTATACATTGGAAAATTAGACAACGAGCCATTTTTTAGATTCAGAGTAGGACAATACAGAGTAATTCTAAGTGTTGTAAATGAGGAACTTCTTTTACATGTTGTAAAGGTGACAAAACGTTCACGAGTTTATGACTGAATATTCTGTTGTATACAATTGCAGTTGCTTCTTGCATACGGTGAACAATTAATTCATTTCAAAAGAAACCACTGAAAAAAATATTTGGAAAAAAGTGTTTTCACATTTGATGAAATATATAGAAAATCCAAAGATTCAAAGTATCTATTTAGATAAATGCATCCCTAAATCAGTTCAAATCTTATAGGAATTGAACCAAGAATAGTCTTACGAAAACAGACTGATTCTACATTCTTTTAAAATTGAATGATATTTTGATTAATTAGCCATTGTAATATTATAGAGTATTCATCATCAGTGATTTTGTTATCAACCCACGATTTAGCATTGGTCTTAATCCACACTGGTATTTCAGATTCAGAATTATTTGGATTTTTTGCAAAAGGAATCTGTACTAGTCGTTCTTTGATTAGAAAACCCATTGTTTTTGCATATGTTTCATCATCTATTGAATTTTCAATCCACATTTTTGTAGGTTGTTTTACCCATGCTGGTATTTGGACAATGTTATATCCAACAGTTACAATAAAAGATGCTCTACTTTTGTTGCCGGCAAAATCTTTTGTTTCACATCTAACAGTTGTTTTACCTAGTTTGAAAATAGTGTTTGAAGTTTTATCGCATTGAACATTAACTATGCCATCTGCATTATCTATTGCTCTTACTTTGAAATCAACTTTGATAGGGTTTTTGGACAAGATGTAGATATCTTTAGGAATGAAAAGTTTAGGAGGCTCATTATCAATAATTTTAGATGAATTTTTTTGCTCATCTCCTGATGCGGTTGCAGAAAATAGCGATATTAACAAGACTGCAGATATAAACAATCCACGTTTTTTATTTCCAAAGTTCGTTTTTTCCATTTTCATTAAAACCCTATTTCAAATGGTTAAACATTGCGTCAGAATCATCTATGACAAGGCATGCCACAAAACATGTACTTTCAATGGCTATGATGTAAATTCTAATTTTTTATTTTTTAAATTAAACATAGTTTCAGTTTATAAAATTTGTATTTAACCGCGACGTAGGAATTACACGTGAAAAGTAATCCTTTGATTCTAAACTCTATCAAAAGAAAGAATCTAATCAAATGGCTAGATCAAAGAATAATTTTATAGAAATACTTAAATCTCAAAAGTGCATACTATATACAAGAGCAAAGTTCACCTCTACCCCTTGAGTCTAATTTAGAACGACTCTAAAGGAAATTAAACGGGATTTTGTATGGGCTTGTTCTATTTTATTATTTTAGAATCTAAACTCTTTTTGTGAATAGAATAATTGAAAATCTCTCCCAAGTTTCACCATGTGGCGATGCGCCATAGACATTTTTTGTGATAATTGCTATCACAAATCATTCTTGCTTGATCAAACCTGAGAGCCCCTCCTGCAATGGCTATAAACCAAAATCATTAGGAACATTCCTACTGGAAAAATAGATTAAAGATGTAGGTTATTCTAAAATCTAAACTCCAATACGCTCAAGTTTATGATGAAATTTGACTATGTATTGAAGATCTGACGTATAGTCATTGTAGGAATCATCATATTCTTTGCAGGTGCATTTTACTCTGTAGTAATGGGCAGGCATAAAAGTCCAGCATGGATAATACTAGGATTCATCTGAATTCTTTTAGTTACTATTAGAGTTCTAACTGGACTTACACGTGGTTTTAACAGAATGATGAATGAAAGATAATTATCTTAATTCTTGTTTTATTTTCTAAATTCTAAACGCTTAAGTTACAAATTGATGTAAATAATACATGTCAAAGAGAGTTACAATAATGATTGATGATGATTTAGACAAAAAATTAAGATCGATTCAGGCAAAAAAGATTGAAACTTCTAACAGTTCAGTAAGCTATTCGAAGGTAATCAATGAAACACTACGAAAAGCAATCAAGTAATCCTTATTCAAAAAATAGGGTTTTGATTCTAAACTCTTTATGATCGCATTTTATTTATAAAGAAAAAAAATTTAATCACGAAAAGTTTACTCCCAACTTTAATATAATTAGCAATTTTTTTCCAAGTCAGAAAACTATTGTTAGTAATTTTTGATGTTGAGGGAGTTTTATATGATGAAGAATATCTACCACTTCTTGCAGAAAAACTCAACAAACAAGATGAAATTTGGGAAATTACCAAGCAAGGAATTCAAGGTAAAATTAACTGGGAAGACGGACTTCGAACTAGAATTGAAGCACTAAAGGGACTGGATGAAAAAACTTGTCAAGAAGTTTCTGATGCATTACCAATTATGACTGGTGCAAAAGAGGCATGTAGAATATTAAAATCTGCTGGATGGAAACTCATGGCTGTATCTGGAGGATTTACTTTGATGATGCATAGATTACAAAAAGAATTGGATTTAGATTATATTTATTCAAATGATTTGATATTCAAAGATGGAAAATTGGATGGCGTTACCATAAGCGTTACTTCTGATAAATCAAAATCAGCTCGAATAAAAATTGAAGAATGGGGTGAGAAAAAAGAAGATATTGTATGTGTAGTGGATGGTGCAAATGATGTAAAATTATTTGATATTTGTGGATTAGGAATTGCTTACCGTGCCCAAGATATCGTTAAAGATTTGGCTACTACCACTTTGGAAGAAAAAGATCTTTCTAAAATTATTGATATAATCAACAAACATTACAAACTTGAATTAGAATCTACAACTCATACATAAACAATTTTTTAGTCCTCTATTTGAGACACTGTACTTGCAAATAATCCCAATCCTAATTGAAAAAGAGATTGAACCCTCTGATGATATCGCTAAAATTATTTTAAATTCTAACAAATTAAACGATGGAGACATTATTGTTATTGCACAAAAAATAATATCTAAACAAGAAGGACGTCTAATTGATTTGTCAACTGTAACTCCATCTTTGTTAGCTGAGGGTATTAGCTCACAATATCAAAAAGATCCTAAAATCATTGAATTAATTTTATCTGAATCGAAACGTATTGTTCGTATGAATAATGGCATTTTAATTGTTGAAACTCATCATGGTTTCATTTGTGCAAATGCTGGAATTGATGAAAGTAATATCAAAGAAGGATATGCCACTTTGTTACCTGTAAATTCTGATATTTCTGCACAAAGAATTAGAAAGAAAATTTTAGAACAATCACACAAAAATGTAGCAATCATAATTTCTGATACGTTTGGTCGTCCTTTTAGAATGGGACAAACTAATCATGCAATTGGAATATCTGGATTAAATCCAATTTTAGATTATGTTGGAACTCTTGATTCTTTCAATAAAATTTTAAAAATTACTGCAATCGCAATTGCCGATGAACTTTCCGCAGCATCTGAATTGGTAATGGGGAAATCTTTGAAATGTCCAATTATAATTATTCGTGATTATTTGTTTAAACCAGAAGATCATTCTATTGGTGAGTTAATTCGTCCTGAACACGAAGATCTTTTTAGATGATCATATTACAAAACTCA
>JAPFBP010000054.1 GCA_029250275.1 Candidatus Nitrosopumilus sp.
TTTCAGTGATAGGAGTAATCCAGGACCATGAGAAACGTTGGTTATCAATAGTAGCACCAGAATTACTGACACTTCCATCAGGTTTTGTAATTGAAATATAAATTGAATTATCTCCAGTGGGTGGAATGACACCATTAAGATATACCGTTTCGCCCAAGCCGTATACTTCCTTATCAAGTGTGATAACATGTCCATCTTTCAAATCAAGAGAATCGACAATAGAAAATAACTTGGTTGTAGTGTGTGATTGATATTCAGATTTCACAATATAATTTCCAGGAGTAAAAATATTTTTGGTCACATCAACTTGTACTGAATATCTACCAGAAGTTTCAGGTATTGCAGAAAAATCATAACCGACAACTATATTGTTATTTTTTGACAAAGATCTAATTTCTAAAGGAGAACCATCCTCATGAGAAATTGAAATTTTAACTCCTGCACCCATACTGTAACTAGTGTTTCCATAAGGATCCTTTACAAACCCACTAATCATCATAGTGTCACCAAATTCATAGACATTCACATCCATCTTAACAGTTAATGGAGCATCAGATGCAACAAAATTTTCAGGATCAATTACAACTGGAATTATAATTTTGGCAAACCCAACATCTTTTGAGACAGAAATTTTGTAATCACCCAATCTAAGAGAATTATTAGGGATTGTGAATGAATAAGTAAAAGAGCCATCACCTTGGATAGTTAATCCATCTAGAATTTTGAATCCAGAATCACTACCAGATGTACTTTTAAGACTAGTTTGTTTTGTTTGAACAATTTCCAAATCCAAAGTACTAACAAAAACTTTGTTTAATCTACCAGAAATTTTTACAACATCCCCTAAACCATATGCTTTTTTATCAGTCCAAATAGAAATAGGAGTATCTTCTTTGACATCTTTAACTACATCAAAAAAGATAAGCGCTGATTTATCAAAATACTCAGCAATGATTCCATAAGTTCCATAAACAGGATTTACAGTAGAAACATAGACATTAGTTTTGAATTGGCCATTTGTAGGATACAAGACTCCATTTGAGATTATCTTACCTAGAGGATCTTTGACAATTAATTTCATCCCTTCGTAAGGAATTATCTTTGAAGTATAACCAGTAATTGAAACTAGTTGTCCTGGAATGTATTGTGAGTTATCAGTAAGTATACTAAGAGACGCATCTGTTTTTACTACGGTTGCAACGGATTCAAGACCAACAGAGAAACTAGTGTTTGCAAATGCACTCGCATAAGTGGTGGATGCACCTGCATAAGTAACAGACACATCATACCGTCCTTCATTAATTCCAAGAACTTTATCTAATTTAACAGTGGTTTTATAATTCAAATTAAGATCAGGATACAATGTTAGGATTTTGTTAAAGTTTGAACCAGAAATGGTCATTGTAATTTGTTGAGGTTGGAAAAATGGTTTTACAATAAAAACTTGTTCAGAAACACTACCGCTAATTGTTGCAATCTCACCAAACAAGTAAGAATCTTTGTTAGATGATACTGTTACTGTAATTTCTTTTGAGTCTTGTGTAGTGATAAGTTTTCCATTTGAAGAACCAGCTGTTGAAGTTACAAACTTCCAATCATCAAAACTATCAAAGTCATGTCCATCATAGAGACGTTGCCAAGAAGTAAAATCATTTTGTTTATCAGGGATAAGAGGAGTCTTATCGATAACAATATTATTTTTATTTCGAAGTTCAACTAGTTCATTTGTATCAGTGAACCAAGACTGTTCATAAGAAAATCTTAAAAATTGATCCGATTTAATTACAACCCCCGTAGGAATCGTCATTGTTTTTTTAAGACCAGTTGTAGATGCTATTTTCCATCCACTTAAATCAACATCAGAATTAGTGGGATTGTAAATCTCAATCCATTCAGAGACAGATTGAGAATCATCACCAGGTGGATTAATTTCGACTTCGTTAATTACAACGTGGTCTGTAGATGCAGCGTATACAGGAGTTAAAATTACTGCAAAAAGAAGTACAGAAAATACTAGAGTTAGAGTCACATTCATTATTAATTCCTGATTTACTTGACTGGTAGCCTCATTTTAGAATGGGATTGAGGAAAAGTTGAGCTAATTGTTAAAGTTGACCTCAAACATCTGACTTTTTTGGTCTTTTTCATGCGTATTTTACAACTTTTTGGTATTTAGGGAAAACGTAGTAATCGTTCTTGAATTAAAAAAGTAAAATTAGAGAGCATACTAGTATTCAACCATTTTAGAAACTAATACAGCCACAAACAGGCATAAAAATTAGATTTTTGAAAAGAAAAGTTCAAGGGATTTTTTAAATTGCTTATTTAATTTTTGTAGATGATTAACATCTACTGAAAGAGTATCTTCATCAAACTACGGTGATGACAGATACATGTCTCGGTTCATCTCAACTTGAATCCAAGGAAGAGGATTATTCCCATGGATTGGCCTCAAGTCCAGAGGCTTGAGGCTCACACACACCTAATGCTAAAGCAGTTGCACATGCAGCGTCAATAGCATTGCCTCCTTTTTTGAGCATTTCAACTCCTGCTTTTGTAGCGTCAGGAAATGCAGATGAACCCATTCCATTTTTTGCAACAGAGTATTTTTTGTCTTTTGTGTGGATAAATGATAATTCGATTTTTTCTATGTCCATGATTGTTTCTTTTAATTTCCAAATAATTTATGTTCCTTCATGTGCACATTTGTTAATAGTTAATGCCAAGAGAAGAGACCTATCTATCAGACTAGCTTTAAGAATATACTCATTTGGAGAACGAAACTCACCTCCCAATGGACCAAGTCCTTCCAAAGATGGAATGTTTTGTGAAACATGACTAATATCAGATGACATACTTCTGTGATTAGGTTTTATTTTAATTTCTAATCTATCTGCCATCTCTTGAAATATTGTAAATAGTTTTTTTGAATTTGTTGATTCTGAATAAGGATCACGACGAACTCCTTTAGATATTTCAATATCTAGTTTCATCTTTTCTTGTTTTTTTAGGATAGTTTTTATTTGTCGTTCTATATTATTAGCGTCTGTTTTATTTTTGAATGTCGTGTAAAGAGATATCGATGTATGATCAGGAGAATTACCATAAGATGTTTTGCCATCAATCGACACTATCCTAATGACATTATCTTTTTTTGATAGTTTGTTTATAGAAATAATTTTTTTGCAAACAGTTGGAATTAATTCTGAAATTGTAGGATTGGCAGATTCTGCAATGTTTGAAATATTTATTTTAAATTCATCTCTTCCAGATGCAGAAGTAATTATACCGCCATCAAGTGCGCCCCATTTTAATCCAATCACATATTTTGTATTTTTAGAATAAGACTCTATGAGAGGTTTGGCATATTGTCCTCCCAAACTATCATCAGTTGTTAATAGTATACCACATTTGATTTTTTTCAATTTCTTTGAAAATCTTAATGCCTGTAATGCAGAAAGCATTACAGAGATTCCACCTTTACTCTCGGCAATTCCTGAACCAAATAATTTAGCCTTGTCTTCTCTAAATTGTACAAAATCCCTAGCAGCATATGGCGTATCTAAATGAGAAATTAAAAGAACATCATTTGTTTCCCCCTCATGATTAGTGAAATAACGAATATCTCCAATGTCAAATTGCCTATGAATATATTCAGAAAAACCCAGATGAATTAATCGTTTAGATAGAATTGCACCCATTCTATTAATATTTTCAATATTTCTTATGCTGGTGTTAATTTTACAAATCTCGTGAAGTAGATCAATACAAGTACGTAAATGACTACGAAGATAACTTCTTGCTGCAATTCTTAATGGTTGGCTGCGAGTATTTTCAGCAGCATCCATTTGTGGAGAATATGTCGGGGATTCTCCAAAGTATCTTATCACTGCAACATCAAGAAGTTTGTTGATAAGAGATTCGTAAGTATATCCTGCAGTCTTTGCAGCATGTACAAACGAACTAGTACTACCAAGACTAGCCATAGAATTTAATTCTAAAATGTACATGTGTCCATCTTTATCCATACGAAAATCAACTCTACAAAAATCATGAATGCCAAGTTTTTTGTAAGATACAATACAGAGTCGTTTCATCTCTTCTACTTGTTCTTCAGTTAGTTTTGCAGGACATATTTTGTTAAGAGGTGTTTCTATTTTGTCCGATGTTGTTTGAATTTTATCTGGATCTCCTTGTAAATCAATTTCAACAATAGGTAAAACCTCAACACTATCAGCATTACCAAGTAATCCTACTGCAAACTCTCTTCCTGGAATAAATTGTTCAACTAGTGCGTCTTGATGATATTTTTCAATTTCTTCTTTAACGGCAGATCTCAAATCACCCCAGTCATCTACAACTTTCATTCCCATTGATGTCGATTCAGATGTGGGTTTCACTATTACTGGAAAAACCATGTCATCAAATTCATCAGTGTGATTTGAAAATACCCAAAATCTTGGTGTAGGAATATGATTTCTTTGTAAAACAATCTTTGTCATTACTTTATCTTGAACTATGGCATGTGCTTCAGGTCCTGAACCAAGATATGGAACACCAAGCATTTCAAGCAAAGCAGGAACGTGTGTGTATCTATTATGACCTTGTAAACCATATGCCATGTTAAAGACAAGCCCAGGTCTTTCTCCATCCATTACTTTTGGCATAAAGTCATGCATTTCATCAATTGCGTGCATATTTGCTTCAATCAGTTTTACAGTATGTCCACCTTTTTCCAAGGCCTTTGCAACTCGCTCAATTGATTTTGAAGAATAATGTTCTTGAGTTGGAATGTCTGAAATATTTATTACATCAGAGGGATCAATTTTATTTTTGTTATACATTAAAGCAATTTTCAATATATATCGAATTTTACACTTGTAAAAAAACTGATCTTGATTGGAAAATTGTATTCACTTAGCTACTCATTTACATAAAAACTGTTAATGTCTATATTATTTCTCATTGTTTATTTTTGAAGATTTAACATGGCACAAACTAAAGCTCAAAGAAGTGCATCTGCCCTAAAAGCAGCAAGAACTAGAAAACAAAATGCAACGATAAAGGCAGAAGCAGCAGGTAAAACTGCTAGTAAAAGAAAACGTACTGTAGCAAAGAAAACAACTGCAAGACGTACTGTAGCAAAGAAAACAACTGCAAGACGTACTGTAGCAAAGAAAACAACTGCAAGACGTACTGTAGCAAAGAAAACAACTGCAAGACGTACTGTAGCAAAGAAAACAGTTACAAAATCTAAAGGAAGAAAACGATAATTGTACATCAATCTCTTTCTAGAATTTTTGTATAACCAAGAACCTAGAGAGAGACTTTAACATGAAATCTTTTTCTCATTTTTTCTTTTTCACTTATCTTCAAGAGATGAATCATGTCTAGATACCTAGGAAACAACAAGATTGAAAGTCGTATGATCTTCAATTATTTGAAAAGTTACAATTGAGATATTAAATTTTAGAACAAGTACAGAAAGAATAATTGAACTTTTAACTAAATTCATAAAGTTACCACATATTGATGGTTTTCAAGTATTAAAGAAATTAGAAGAATAGAAAACATGTACAAGATGTAATAAAAAATTTACAAATAGAGATAGTGATTTTTGTTCAAATAGATGCGTTGTACTTGAGTATAATGATTTTGGAGTAAAGTAAATTGATTTGTAAAAAATGTAAAAATAATGCGTCCTGCCTATTGTATATATTGTAAAAATTCAACACTAGTTTGAATATAAAAGTTAAATTTAACTTTGAATTTATGGTTTAGGATAGTTATGAAACTGTTGAGATTCAAAATATTTTGCTTGCAAAGTTAAATTTAGTTTAGGTATGATAGTTTTACTCTTTTAGGATCCTAGACGAATTGTTTGAATAAAATAAAAATTATATATCATTAGGCTGTTCATAGTCTTTTTTTACAATTAATTCATCAAATCCTTCTACGATTACAGGAGTCTCTAGTTGTCGTAGTTGTTTGTATATTGCAGAAAGTGGGAAAGGGTTTCGTCTACTTTGTTGTCTTTTTTCAAGAATCACTTGTGATGTATTCATAAAAATACCCCTTATCTTTGCATTGTATTTTTTGGCAAGATCAATGTGTTGTTTACGTATTGCCTCTGTAAGATTTGTATCATCTATTACCACATTGGTTCCTTTGATGAGACATTTCTCAATGTATTCTAGTTCATCCTTTCTATCATTGTCAAAATAAGATAGGGCAATACGCTCATGATTAAAATTTGATTTTACATAGGTAGTTTTCCCGCTTAGAGCAACTCCAATCATTAACACATATTCCATATTGTTGTATATCTCTACGACTAGATAATACTATATTTAGAAAGAACTATTGTTTTTTTAAATTATCAATGATGTCTGAAAATCCAGTAATATTCAGTGTTTTTGAAAAGTAAAAAAAAGGAAGATTAGTGTCAATCATAATCTACTGAATCATCCTCATCATAGTCAAAAGGTTCGTAATCATCTTGAACATGATTATAGATCATAAAACAAGACATTTATTTTTAATAAATAAGCAAATCATTAATTGATTTAATCGTAAATAAAATCAACTCTATCCAAGTCATTTGTTTAACACACTACAAGTTTTATAATTTTAAATTGTTTAGTTGAAGGTTTTTCATTCCGTATGGATTTCCCAACTAGGTTATGCCTCCAAACCTTGTTACGGCAGACACACGTTGTAATTTCAGAATATAAAGTAAATGGATAATTTCTTCAAAGAGAATTACATATTCAAACAAGAAAACATAATTTTTAAAATTCAAAAAGAGATAAGAAAATTAAAAAATATAATTTATTTTCATTAAAATATTTTTCTTAATGTTTTAACATTTTGTATGTTGTTATAATTCCATGAAAAGATAGTATTTAGAAGATTGATTGCCTTAATTTGAACCAAAAATCTATTTAGAAAAATTGAGAAACACGCTCAAATTATGGACAGAAAATGGAATTTGAGACATGTTGTAAATTTTAATCCTATTCTTCAGTAATTTTTAATTTTTATTTTTTCTTAGTTGCCAGGGTCAATTACCTTCAAATTATGAAAAACAAATTAGTATTTTACTAAAATGCAAATTAATCTATTGTTAAATGAAGTCAACTGGATGTCTTTGTCTTGATCAAAATCAAATATTTCTTACTTTAATTCAATCATAGATTAAATTGAATGTGAGAAAAAATGAAACGTAGTCTATTTCCTGATCATTCTGAGCAATTAAACAAAACTTGTAAAAAATGCAATAAAAAATTTAGCAATAGATCAGTGGATTATTGTTCAAGAATCTGTGTTAAAGATCACCAATCATATGTTTAAAGAGATAACATGAGTTACAATCAATGTCCAGTATGTGGAAGAAAATTAGATGTCACTATGAATATGTATTGCTCTTACAGATGTAATTCCATTGCAAATATTACAAAAAATAGATTTTATAATATAAAAGATCTTAGATAATACTAATCACGATATTTAGTACATTGTCTTCATTCTTTTCCTTGAAT
>JAPFBP010000075.1 GCA_029250275.1 Candidatus Nitrosopumilus sp.
TTTGGTAGATGAATACACTGCCAAGTGAACTCTTGGTATTGCTCTTTCACTTGAAATTGAACCTATATTCACAATTGCTCCACTTTTAACATCTGACATTTTTGATAGAACAGCTTTTGTCATATGAAATACTCCAAACAAATTTACATCAATTAATTTTTTAATTTCAGAATCCTTCATTTCGTGAAAATGTATTGGGTCGTTAATTGCTCCAGCATTATTTATCAAAATATCTATTTTACCATATGTGTCCATAATCTGATTCACTGTTTGTACTACTTGGGATTCATCAGTTAAATCACATGATATTGAAACAGATGATTCCTCATTTCCTATTTCTTTTCTAGTGGCCTTTAATTGCTCCAAATTTCTTGCGATTAGGATTACTTTGGCCCCTTCTTCTAGAAATCTCTTGGCAATACCTTTCCCTATATCACTAGATGCCCCAGTAATTATGGCCACTTTTTCATTTAATCGCATGATTTTGTATTACCCTCATAACTTATAGAATTTTTGTCAAATTCTATTCGTAATTTTGGTTGTTTTTATTCATTAATTTTTTTGAGATATTCCATAATTCCTGTATAATCTATATCTCCAAACCCTTCTTTGATTGCATTTTCATAAACCTCCTCTGCTTTACTAATCATTGGTAGTTCAATTCCAAGAGATTTTGCAGTATTTGTTATAGTTGTAATGTCTTTTTTTAGATTTGAGAGTGTGAATGTTGTATCGTATTTACCTTCTATCATTTTATATGCCTTTTTTTCACTCATTCCTGTTTTAAAATAAGTAGAGTTTAAAATTTCTAGAAATATTTTAGGATCTACATTTAATTTTTTTACAAGAGTTATTCCTTCAGATAATGCCAAAGCTAACATTGTGATTTGAAGGTTCATGGCCAATTTTATGGAGTTGGCAACTCCACTTTCTCCTAAGAAAAATACTTTGTTTGCTATAGTGTCAAACACTTCTTTACATTTTTCAAAACTTTCTTTATTTCCTGATGCCATCATAACTAAATCTCCAGTTATTGCAACATTTGGCCCTCCCATCACTGGTATGTCAAGTTTAATCATTCCATAATTGTTAAATTGTTTTGCAATATTTTTTGATTCTGATGGGTCAATAGTACTCATATCTGCAACAATTAATTTTTCATGATTTCCATTAATGATTCCATTGTTTTCAAATGAAACTTGTTTTACTGCATCTGCATCTTTTACAACTATGATTACTAATTCTGAATTTTCTGCTACCTCTTTTGGTGATTCAGCAATTATTACTCCTTTTTCTTTTAATTCTAATGTTTTTTCTTTTGTTCTGTTATATGCTGTAACTTCAAAACCCGAATCTACCAAATGTAATGCTACGGCATTACCTAGCATTCCTAATCCAATAATACCTATTTTTTTCATTAGCATTCTCTTAGTATTATTCCACTAATGTCTTTCTTCATTTTGAATCACCCAATGTGTATTTCCAAATCTTGAAGCTACAAATTCCAATTGACCTATTGTTTTATCTCCTTTTTTGACCTTGGCAAAATCAAATTTTTTCATTTTAATTATTTTTTCTTTAGGTCTGTATCCTCCTTCGATAACTTTTACTTTGAATCTTTTACTTGCTTTAATGATCATCTTTCTTGCATTCTGCACATTTCCAATCCACGAAAACATTTCAAACTCTCCAAAGTTTTCGGTAGTCACATTATAGCCATACAATCTTGCTTCTAACTTGATGGATTGTGATTTTGCTTGTTCATTTAACCATGTAATAACTTCTTCACCATGTCCTTTTTCTACACCAAATGTTTCTGAATCTGCCAAGTAATTACTCTCACAATATTAAACCATAATAATCATTTTCAAATCCATGTTAAACTAAAATATCGATTCAATCATGATATTTTATGCTCACAATTGACTGCAAGGATGTAATGGCAGTTAAGCATGATTTGCTTGTATATGTGGCCGATCAAGTGGCTGCAATTCCTACATTGAAGCATCACCAATTCACTTTGTCGTCTTTGGATGACGATGAAATTATTGATTCAACTGCAGTAATTTCTGCAATAAAGGAATTTTTAGATTCTATAGATGAGGGGAAAAACTTTGCTGTAATTTCAAATCATAATACAATAAACATTACATCTATTTCTGGAACTGTAATTAAAAATACTACAAGTCAGTCTGAACATGATATGTTTTCATGCACTCATTGTGGATTTGTAACACAATATGAAGTTGAATTAAATGTTCATATGAAAATCCATTACCTATAGTTTTATTTCATTTTTTAAATATTCCATTTTTCTTAACCCTTGGAATTTCTGCGACCATTAAAAACTATAATGTGGAAATCTATTCCAAAATATAATTATTTACAATCTTGGGTGTGTTGAAATTTATCTTGATTCCATCTAACATTATCTTGATTCCATCTAACATTATCTTGATTCCATCTAACATTATCTTGATT
>JAPFBP010000076.1 GCA_029250275.1 Candidatus Nitrosopumilus sp.
CAAATATTGTCTGAATCAATTAAATTAAATTCTGCTGTTTGTTCTGAACCAGAATATTCTACATCTAAAAAGTATTTTCCTAGCGGAAATATTTCTGCTTCAAATGGAATTAATGATGGAATTGGATTTTCTAATTCTTTTATTGCTATTGGTATTGCACTACTACCTTTACCTGATTCATCTCTGATGTGAATTATTGCAGGATCTCCTGTAATTTCAGAAACTTTAATCGTATAGAATAATTTTTCACAATATTGATATGTTGTTTTTTCCATAATTATTGAAACTGCTGGTTCTGCATGAACTTGTGGTAAAAATGCTGAAATTCCAATTATGAAAATTATTGATAATGATGTTTTTGGTTTCATCTTTTCTTAAAACTTACACTCTTCAATAAAAATCTCAAAGCAATACTGAGAAATCTTTTTTAATAACTTGAGCCTACCTAATTTATCGAGTTTTCTGCGGAAGCAAACTCTTTGGGTGCGTGGTTTGTGAAACCCCACTCGGGAGAATTTTTACTGATTAGCGTTGCCTAGGTATAATTTTTGATTTACAGTTAGAATGTGGTTATTTTTGACCTTTTTACATTAATTAATGGGGATTTTCTAATCTCGATATGCCTAGTTTACAAGACAAAACGTGGATCAGACTATGGAAAGAGAATTCCCCTGAAATACGTGAGCGTGTAATTAAATGGCGTAAAGAAACCGCAGTCATGCGTATTGACAAGCCAAGTAGAATACAAAGGGCTAGAAGATTAGGTTACAAAGCAAAACAAGGTATCATTGTAGTACGAATGAGAGTTGGTACTGGTGGTATGAGAAAACAAAGACCTACTGCTGGTAGAAGACCAAAACATCTAGGTGTTACTAGAATCAAAGCTGATGATGATATGAAAACTGTTGCAAATAGAAGAGTTCTTCAAAGATATCCAAACATGAAATTTTTAGGTTCTTATTTTGTCTATAAGGATGGTAAACATTATTGGTTTGAAGTTATTTTGGCAGACCCAGATCATCCTCGAATTGCTCAGGATAAGGAAATAATGAAAAGAATTCCTAGAACTGCATAAATTGAAAATAATATTTTTAGTAACCGTAGCATTATTTTTTGTGTTAACTCCTGCATATGGTGCATTATCTGATGCAACTGGATTAGTAAATCGATTAGATGTTAAAACAGGCGGTTATTCTTTTGAGGTAGAATCTGTTTCTAATTTTGACGTACTTAATTTTGAATTTAATGAAGATGAGAAAAAACTAACTCTTTACATCAAAAGTAGTTTGGAGAATAATTTAGGTGAACTAATTATTCCCCGTGATTTTTTAGGCGGCAATTTTACTTTTTATCTTAATGATCAAGAATATTTTCCACAGATAAAAACAAACGATAAAATTTCTTTTATAACATTAACTTTCACTGGTTCTGGAGATAACACATTAGATATTTTTGGAACCACTTATCTTTCAGGTTTAATTGAAATAACTCCAAAAGATGTACCTTCACCTAACCTGACTTCTCCAGTTGATTATGGACCACTCTATTTGATAATTCTACTTTTACTTGTTGGTGGTTTTACATGTGTAATTATTTTTATAATTAAAAGAAGAAAATCAAAAATGCCATAATTTTTTATCTGCCATAGTAATCCTGGATAATGCAAAAATTACGCTTGTAAGTGGATTTGTAATTGTTTTAGTGTTGTTTATGGTACTTTTTTTAATTAGATAATTTAATCTTCTTTAAGTAATTTTCGAATCATCGCATCCACATGACCTGATTGTCCAAATGAAACATCTCTGAGAATTCCTTTTCTATCAACTATTATCATTGAAGGTGTACCTTGTAGAGCAAATTTCTCAAATGTTTCGGCTGAATATTCTTTAGATTTCATATGCCCTTTGACTCTTTCAATTATTTGATTCTTGTATTCGTCAGGCTGTGAGTCAAAATCTGGAATTTGTGGATAAATAAACTCCATAATTTTTTCCTTGCTAATTTCACCTGATGTTTTTGTGAGATTATCCATTGCTAATGGAAATGGAATTTTAAATGAAAGTTTGTTTCCTTTTTGTAGTTGACCCTGTGATGAAAGTGCATCTTTAGTATCTCCAATTACTTCTCCTGTTTCAGCAAGCATTTTCAAATTATCTAATGTATTTTTATCAAAATCCTCAAAAGCAGTAGCTAGACCTAAAACTCGAACGCCTTCATCTTTGTATTTGTTGTAAATTTTTATTGCTTCAGGAATTGCATTCATGAAACATCCTGGACAATTTACTTGAAAGACTTCTAACAGTACGATGTGATCTTTTTCTTGATCAAAATTTGTTGGAGCCCCTTGTACCCATTCTGACACTCCAAAATTTGGTGCTTTTTCACCTATTTTTACACTCATAATGTGTTCTTGTATTTTTTCCATTAAATACATACCTAGACTA
>JAPFBP010000077.1 GCA_029250275.1 Candidatus Nitrosopumilus sp.
TAAAAAAATTGTTGACTTTTTCTTGTTTCATCTAACCCTTTGGGTTTTCCACAAGCGTTACTTTCCGCAATTCCTGCGGTAGTTTGTTTAATCCCTTGTTGAGGATGGTTGTTGTGATATAGATCACCCATTTTTCTCCAAAGAAATTTTTTGTAAATATTATATATGAAATTGTAAAATGGTTACTATGGAAAAATCCATTGATGATATAGATTTTGAGAAAAATGGAGGTTTAGTTCCTGTAATTGTTCAAGATGCTAATACAAAAGACATTCTTACACTAGCTTATACAAATAAAGAATCTTTAGAACTTGCAAAAAAAACTGGTAATTCTTGGTTTTGGAGTCGTTCTAGAAATAAACTTTGGATGAAGGGAGAAGAATCTGGCAACACACAAAAAATTAAAGAAATTCTAGTTGATTGCGATTTTGATGCAATTATTTATCTTGTTGAACCATCAGGACCTGCTTGTCATACTGGTGAGAAAGTTTGTTTTCACAATAGTTTAGAAAAATAATTTAACAAACTGGCTCAAAATCTTCTTCATCTCCTGGAAGAATATCTTTAGTTATTTTAAATTCTAAATTAGGATAGTCTGTTCCTCTAAAAACTACTCGCCAATCTCCTACAAAATCATCTACAGAACAATATCCATTATTTTTTGAAAGTTGTGGTTGTAAATAATAGTTGAATGCTGAATTATCCGAACCGTCAAATGGGATGGTCAAATAAACAGAATAATGTGTACTGTTTAACGGTCTAAGAAATGCCACTTGGCCCTTTTCATCAAATCCTAATCCTCCAGTTCTTAGAAATATTTTTTCACCTAAAACATATTCACTTCGATCAATTTGAAATGGTCCTGAAGTGATCCATTCTCTATCTTTAGGTGAATACTCATTTTCTAAATTTATTTTTTCAATCTCATCAATCTTTTCCTGAACTTCAGGTGTTAATTCTTCTTCTGGCATCAACTCTCTATCCAAAGTATCTTCAACTTCCATTGTGGTTGATTCTTGATTTGTTATTGCAATGATTCCAACTATTATTATGATAATTCCTACAACAATTGGAATTACAATCTTACCATTCATAAAATTACTCTTAATGAAATATCTAAAAACCTTACCCATGTTTGTAAATCATACACAATCACCATTCTCCTATTTTTCCCCGTATGATTACTATGATTTGGTATATTTTTAATCCTTAAAATTAAGTAATACTTAACTTGATATTAGGATTTTTTATGTATATTTTCAAAGGATAAACAGATCTTGACTAGAACCTCACTACAATGTAGAGAATGTAAAAAAGAGTATGATACTGCATTCAAGTATATTTGTGATGAGTGTTTTGGCCCACTAGATGTAAAATATAATTTTCCTACAATTACAAAAGATACATTTTCTAACCGTGAACATACCTACTGGAGATATTTTGAATTACTACCAATAGAAAATAAATCAAACATTGTATCCATTGGTGCTGGAATGACTCCTCTTATCAAGGCTGATAATCTTGGAAAAAAATTAGGACTAAACAATCTTTACATAAAAAATGATTCTGTAAATCCTACATTTTCATTCAAAGACAGACCAGCTGGAGTTGCAATATCAAAGGCTAAAGAATTTGGTTTGTCATCTGTTGGTTGTGCATCCACTGGTAATTTAGCTTCAGCAACTGCAGCACATGCAGCAAAAGCTGGACTACCATGTCATGTATTTGCACCAAGTAATATTGAAATGGCAAAGATTGCTCAGGCATTATCATACGGGGCAAACTATATCGCAATTGATGGAACGTATGATGATGCAAACAGAATAGCTGCACAAATTGGTGACAGTAAAGGTATTGGTATAGTGAATATTAACATGCGTTCTCATTATGTAGAAGGCTCTAAAACATTTTCATTTGAAGTTGCAGAACAACTTGGTTGGCAAGTCCCTGATCAACTGATAGTTCCTGTAGGAAGTGGTGCAATGCTTAATGCAATTTGTAAAGGATTTGAGGAACTACAAACAGTTTCACTGTTAAATGATGTATCAAATATGCACATGATTGCAGCACAGCCACATGGTTGTGCACCAATAGTTGATGCATTTAAGAAAAATAGTAAAGAAGTGATTCCAGTTGAACATCCAGATACAGTTGCAAAAAGTTTAGCAATCGGTGATCCTGGTGACGGTAGATACGTGTTGAAGCGTTTAGCACAGTATAATGGATTTGCAGAAGAATGCAACAATAAAGAAATTCTAGATGCCATACTGCTCTTGGCTCAAACTGAGGGAATCTTTACCGAGCCCGCAGGAGGAGTATCTGTATCTGTTTTGCAAAAGATGGTGGAACAGGGTAAAATTGACAAAAATGATAAAGTGGTATGTTACATTACTGGTAATGGTCTAAAAGCAACTGAATCTATAATGGAAGTTTTGAAAAAACC
>JAPFBP010000055.1 GCA_029250275.1 Candidatus Nitrosopumilus sp.
TGGTTTCTTTTTAGTTGCAGTTTTTTTATTTGTTGGTAATTTTTTTAATTTTGAATATGCATTGTCCAATGATTTTTGAGCAGATTCTTCGGCTTTAGTTCCTCTTTCCAAATCTTTAAGAAACTGTTGTGCAGATTTGTGACTTGAAATTTTAGTTTCACGTAAAGAAGGTTTTGATTTGGTTTGTTTTTGAATTTTTGAAATAATTTTTGATTTTATATCAGAGAAATTTGTAATATCATCTGAAATCTTTTTAGCAGTCTTTTGTCTGTTTTTGATTTCTTCAACTAATTCACCCATATGATGATTTAATGAGTGTAATCTGACCTCAGCATTTTCCTTTTCAATAGGACTATCAGCAAATTCAATTTCTTGCTCAATCTGCTCTATTGCCTCTTTTTCTTTGGCAAGTCGATCTTCTGCTATGACTAACAATCTTCCAATACTTTCCAATTGAGCATTTTTTCTAAGAATAACATTTGAAACATCAGTGGATTCTTCTCGTTCGGATTCAATTTTTTTATCAATTATTTGTAAACCTGAAGAAGAACGTTTTTCTGCAGAATGAAGTTCTTTAATTTGATTTTCAGCTTTTTGACGAAGTTTAGTTGCTTCTTGTTTCTTTTGTCGTAATTGAATTACTAGTTTTTCTAATGAAGTCAATAATTGAGTCATGATAAAAGGGTCAGTTAAGGGGTGAATATTACCATGATTTGACTTTCATGTAAATAAAATTAACTTGGATTGATCGCTAAAAGAGGTTTTTTAAAAAATATTAGTCAAGAGGTTTTATTAACATCATGGAATTCCATCCAAAAAATTTGACAATATCTAAAACATTTGATGTTAAAGATGAAAAAGAAGCAATGATTGCTGTAGAAGAGATGGTAAATCTTGGATTTAAAGGAAAAAAAGAAGGGTACAAGGTCTTGATGCCAAAAGAATCAAAAAATGCTAAAAGAATTGGATACACTGTAACAACTGGAATTACCACAGGTCTAAGACAAAAAAACGAAGACAGAGATATCAAGTATTGGACATATCATCATGACGATGACCATTATGCAATAGTTTTGATACATCGAGATGTTTTGACAGAACTAGGTTTTTGATTTATCAAAAATTTTGTAAAGTTTAGTTCTCTTTGCCATTACTCCAGCCATCATAACTCCAATTACAGTACCACCAATTACATCCATAGGATAATGTTCCAAAACGTAGAGTCTACTTAATGAGATCAAAATAGGATATAAGAACATCAGATATGCACCACGTGGAAATCTTTCAGATAGAGCATATCCCAAAATAATTGCAAATATCATAGATCTTGCTGCATGACCAGAAGGATATGAGGCATCATATCCACCATCACAAAACAAGGCAAAGGTATCTTTACTCACAGGAACTGGGAATGAAACTGATTCATACTCAAAATCTGGCCTATCACGGTCAACACCACATTTAACATAGCCAGTAAGCAATGTTGAAATTACAATCAAAATCATCAAAGTAACTCCCACTCGCCGAGTTCTTGGAATTATCAATATTAAAATTGTAAAACCCAACATCCACAAAGCCTCACCACTTTCTGTTATAGATTGCATTATGAGATCAAGAGAAGGATTTCCAATATTTTCAGAAAAAAACAACGTGATGCTATGATCAAAGTTTTCTGTAATTCCAAAATACACCATAGATGTAATAATTAGAAATAAAATTGTAAGAAGAACAAACGAGCGAGACCTAATATCAAAAATCCAATTTTGCAATTAACAAAACCTCAAACACGTGTCTTTTAATTTTTGTCAATAGATAAGTTTTGAAACATAATGTTTAGAAATGAAATAAATAAAATAATTCTGATCGGCTCAAAGAATTTAACCAAGTGCATAATAGACAGATTGTGAAGGTTCTCACACTAGATGATTTTAACCTAAAAGGTAAGACCGTTTTTTTGAGAGTGGATATGAACTGTCCAATAGATCCTGAAACACACGAGATTTCAGGTACTAGCCGAATTGAAGAAGCAATTGAAACTTTACAAGCACTAAAAGAGGCAAAGGTGGTCGTTGGTTCACATCAAGGAAGAGTTGGAAATAGTGAATATACTGGAATGGACAAACATGCCAAAGTTCTTGAAAAATTAATGGGTAGAGAAATAAAATATGTAGAAGACACCATTGGCGAAGCTGCACAAAATGCAATTAAAAATCTAAAAGATGGTGAAATTTTACTTTTAGATAATCTTCGATTGTGTGCTGAAGAAAATTATGAGTTTACTCCAGAAAATGCATCTAAAACAATCATGGTGTCTAGATTATCAAAATTATTTGATTTATGTGTATTAGATTCATTTCCAAGTGCACATAGATCACATCCATCAATCGTAGGATTTCCACAAGTATTGCCTGCATGTGCGGGGCGAATTGTAGAGAGAGAAGTCAGAAATCTAGATAAAATAATAACAGTGGCCAAAGCCCCTCACGTAATTGTCTTAGGAGGCTCTAAAATTCCAGATAGATTAGAAGCAATAAAATTATTGATTCAGAATGGTCGTGCAGATCATGTTCTATTAACAGGATTAATTGGCAATGTGTTCATGCGTGCTCAAGCTAGAATCAAATCACCACTTGGAATAAAACGAGAAGAGGAAGTTGTTGCAAAAGCTCACTCCTTGATTGGAGAATATCCAGATGTATTTGCAACACCAGTAGATATTGCAATTGACAAAGAGGGACAAAGAGTAGAGATGGATGTAAGAGAAATTGGTAAAGGAGATAAAATATTAGATTTAGGTCCAAAGACTGTAGAATATTATTCAAAATTAATTGCAGGTGCAGGAACGGTATTCATTAGTGGACCTGCAGGATTTTTTGAAAAAGAAAATTTTAGTTATGGAACAAAAGCATTGCTTAATGCAATTGCAAACTCTATGGCAACAACCATTGTAAGTGGAGGACACCTTACTACAGCATTAAAACAACAAGGATTAGTAGATAAAATTAATCATGTTAGTACAGCAGGTGGCGCATTAGTACTTTATCTTACAGGAGAAAAATTACCAATGATTAAAGCGTTAGAAGATGCGGCAATAAAATATAAATCTAAATAGCAGATTTGCAAGAAGGGTTAGGACATAGTCTTTCTTCGGATAAACCCAGATAGATATCATTATCACAAGCGTTACAATGAAATTTCTCAATAGGATCAAATAATTTTAGATATACAGTAGTTAAATTCTGAGCAATATTTCTTGCAAGACCAGAATCACAAATATCTGTAAAAAATGACTCGGCGTCATCAATTATCCAAGAAGGATCCAGGTCACCATTTAATTTTATGATTTCAAAAATATCATCATTTGTAAATTTAGTATCAACATCGTTGAATTTTTCAAAGATTATTTTTCTTATTTGAAGTGCTATAGGAATTGTAGGAGTAAAATCACTCATACTAGTACAGATTTTCTGCCTCTGTTTTTAGTTTATCCACATCTTCAGCATCACTTAGATTCTTTCCAATGTAGGTATAAAGCGCAGATTTGAGTACTTTGAGAGAAAGTAATGCACATTTGATTCTGACTGCTTGAAGATGTTCAAGGCCTAATTCACTCAAGACATCATTTTTTTCAATTGTCCTTGCTTCATCAATACTCTTTCCCTTTGTAATTTCAGTCAAAACAGAAGAACATGCCATACAAATTGCACATCCTTTTCCGTGAAATTTAATATCAGTAATTTTATTTTCATCAATTTTTATATCAATATCAATACTATCTCCGCATAGAGGATTAGAGTCATGAAATGTTACATCATGATTTTCAATTTCTCCGTAGTTGATTGGATTTCTTGAATAATCAACTATCATTTCATGATAAATATCTGCATTGCCACTCATAACTTGAACACCTTTGCTACAATATTTAATGCATTTATCAGAATATCAATGTCTTGTTTAGTATTGTAAATGTAAAAGCTAACCCTGGATGTGGCTGCAACATTTAGTCTCTCCATCAGTACTTGTGCACAGTGATGGCCAGATCTAACTGCAATTCCTTCCCCATCAACAATCTGAGCAACATCATGAGGATGAACATCTGAAAAATTAAATGAGATAACCCCACCACGTTTTGAAATATCTTTTGTGCCATAGATGTGAAGTCCTTTAACTGCAGATAATTTTTCTATAGCATATTTTGTTAGTTCAATTTCATGTTCACGTATATTGTCCATTCCGATTTTAACAAGATAGTCGATTGCAGCTCCAAATCCAATAACATCTGCAATGTTTGGAGTGCCTGCTTCAAATTTGTAAGGTAAATCATTCCAAGTAGCCTCATATTTGTGAACTTCTCTAATCATATCACCACCACCATGAAATGGAATCATAGTTTCTAGAACTGATTTTTTAGCCCATAAAACACCAATTCCTGTAGGGGCTAGCATTTTATGGCCAGAAAATGCAAAAAAATCACACCCTAATTTTTCAATATCAACTGTCATGTGTGGAACTGCTTGAGCACCGTCAATTAAAGTTAAAACACCTGCTGCTTTACATTTTTCAATAATCTTTTCAACGTTAGTAATTGTTCCAAGAACATTAGACATTAAACTAAATGTTACAAGTTTGACTTTACCTGTTGCAAGATATTTATCAAGATCATCTAAAATTAATTCACCATCATCATCCATTCCAATGTATTCTAATTTTGCACCCTTCTCTTGAGTAAGAAGTTGCCATGGCACAATGTTACTATGGTGTTCATATTCAGTAGTAACAATAATGTCACCTTCTTTGATGTGAGGTCTACCCCAAGAATAAGCAACCAGATTAATTGCCTCTGTTGTTCCTCGAACAAAGATTATTTCTTGACGATTTTTTATATTAATGAAGTTGGCAATTTTATCTCGAGTTGCCTCATACGCTTCAGTAGATTCTTCAGCTAGTGCATAAACTGCTCTGTGAATATTTGCATTATGATTTTGGTAATAATCAGTAATAGCATCAATGACTTGGTTTGGTTTTTGTGTTGTAGATGCATTATCAAGATAAACAAGACGCTTGTTGTCTCTAACGGTTCTTTTTAGAATTGGAAAATCTTTTCTCAAATTTTCAAATAATGATTCTGTACTTTGCATATCTTAAATCTCCACGTAAATTTCACCAGCATCTATTTTAACATCGTATATTTTTAGAGGTGCTTCAGCAGGAAGATTTTGTGGTTCGCCGTTGACTAAATTAAAAACAGAAAGATGTAATGGACAACGTACACCTTCTTCACTTAGAAATCCAGTTGAAAGATCTGCATCAGCATGTGTACAAATTAAATCAGTTGCATGAATTTTTCCCTTGAGATTAGCAATGAGTAATTTCTTATCTTCATGAATAAATCCAAAAAGTTGACCTTCTTTTACCTGCTCCAAAGTACATGCTTTAATCCATTCAGACAAAATATCACCGATATTTGTAGTGTTTTTCCATTTCAGAATCTTCGTTGTAACGAGTCTCTTCAATTTCAACAAACTTGGCTAATTCTTCATCAGTGTTAATTGTAAGTTCTTTGTTCTCCCATTTAGATTCAATAAGGTAAGCAATCCATGCTCTAACTTGAAAAGACATTTTTCTAGAAAGTGGTTCTAAGAATCCTTCAACAATTGTTCTTTCAGCTTCTTCATGAGTAAGACATCTGGTTTTAAGATAAAAAATTTGTTCCTCATCAATTTGTGCAACAGATGCAGAGTGAGTAGCCTTTACATCATTAGTGAAAATTTCCAATCCAGGAATTGAATCAGATTTTGCACCTTTATCTAATAGAATTGAACGACCAGACAAAAATGAATTTGATTTAGTTGCATTTTCTTTGATTCTAATCATTCCTTTAAAGAGAGATTTTGATTTATTTCTTAAAATAGATTTTTCAACTACTCGCCCTTCAGTGGATGGACTCTCATGATTAACATTAGTTTGAATGTCAAAAGATTGTTCATTATTACCAAATACTACTTCAGAATCATTAGATGATGCACCTGATCCATTAAGAAAATATTCAATTTTGTATCTAGATAACATAGATCCAAATAATCCAGAATACCAATTTACTTTAGAATCTTGTGCTAAATCTGTTCGTCTAGTTGTAAAGGTTACAGCATGTTGATCCATCATTTGTAGAGTGGTAATATCCAGTTGTGCATTTGCTGCAAGATTTGTATTTAGTAATTCAAGATATGCTTGCTGTGCTTCAGTTTTTGGAGAATATTGTTCTTGAACAATTGCAGCCTTACTACTTTCATCTGCAAATATTATATTTCTAGAAATTACAGAATGATCATCATCAGATAAACATGTCATAAAATAAATGGGTTTGTCTAGCACTAAATTTTTAGGAATGTGAATAAATATTCCAGAATTAAATGCCGCATTATTTAGTGCTGTAAATTTATCATCTTGAGATTTAGAGGCCTCTAATGCTTTTTTTACTAGTTCAGGGTTATTTTTAATTGCATCAGATATTGAAGAGATTACTAGTCCCTTAGATTTTAAATCATCAGGGAGATTTATTTTATGAATATTAGTACCAATTTGAATAATACATATTTCATTTTCTAGCTCACTCAATCTTTTTACAAGAAAACCAGGAACATTTGCAGTTGTGGATGTTGAAAGAGATACTTTTTCTGGATCCATTTTTTTTGCATCAGTATATTTGTTGTATAGAGGAGATAGTTCAAGTGGCAAACTATCATAGATAATTAGTGAACTTTTTCTGTAATCTTTCAACCAATCAGGTTCATTTCTAGATGAAGAAAGTTCATCGATATCAGCAGTGTTAATTTTGGAAAGAATTACTTGAGACATGATTTATCAAAATTAGATTTTCAGAAGTTTATCCAACAGAGTCATCCATCTCAAGTTTAATGAGTCTGTTTAATTCAACAGCATACTCCATTGGTAATTCTTTTGTAAATGGTTCCATGAAACCATTAACAATTAGAGTTAGTGCGTCTTCTTCGC
>JAPFBP010000078.1 GCA_029250275.1 Candidatus Nitrosopumilus sp.
ATCCATAATACATCAAGTACTATCCATAATACATCAAGTACTATCCATAATACATCAAGTACTATCCATAATACATCAAGTACTATCCATAATACATCAAGTACTATCCATAATAAATAAAGGTCATCAGATGCAATTAAAATATTTGTAAACTAATCTCAAAAGTACAACATGTTTGTCAAATACAATTTCTCCAAGCCCTAGAAAATTCATTACGTCATATTGTTGATTTTATTACTGCCTTTTTGATTAAACCCGATTTGTTAGTTCTAATTTTAAGATATAATATCGGAAGATTGATCATACTGCGGTGTAAAGGTGAATATTTACAGATATGTTCAATCATGTGAACATTACGTGTATGTTTTCTATATTCCATATTGATCATGGTTTTTTTATCTAATAAGATTTATACAAATACTATTTATTTGAAAACATTGTAATGTTGTGATGAACGGAACTAGCTGCGATAATTGTTTTACAGGATATAGGCCAGGACATCTAATCAATTGCGACCAATGTGGCAATGAATTTTGTGACAGCTGTATCAAGAGCCACAAGCACTAAGACTGATCAGCAGTCTAGAAAAGCAGGTAGAATTTAAAAAAAAGGATCAATCATGAGCATGTGGATTTGCTGAACCTGATTCCATCTTTACAAAAGTTCCTGCTTCCTTTTCATGAAATTCCTGATTTGCTTGATCAACTTTGATTGCCTGAGGAGGACATACTGAAACACATGCCATACACCAAATACAATCATGTTCCCTGATCGGATCTGCCTTGTCTGTAAGATCTTTGCGCTCATCTTTTACATCACTGCCAGTACCTGCAAAGGTTGTATTGATTGCCTCAATTGCCGGAATATCTTTTTCAGTTCTATACCACTGAAATACCTGTACAGGGCATGCCTCAATGCATGCACCATCTGCAACACAAGAATCCCAATCGACTGCAATCATTGTACCACTTACACCAAGAGGGACTTGTTCTTCTCCTCTTGCAGCATATGCTGCAATCACTTTTTCATCTTTAAAGGCCTCACCGTCAGATTTACCAGGTCCCCAGACCCAGTGAAAATTCTCGCCATCTGAATGGCTGATTTTTCCAATTGGCTTTAGACCTTCTGGAAAGTTTTCTGCTATTGGCATAAGATAAACAGTGTCGAATTCTTATTTAAAACACATGCAAATTAGTTCAAACTAACGCATTTGATCAAAAGTTAGTTTTTATTAAAAATAAAAATCTGAAATCAGGTATACTGAATTGATTCATTTCAGAACTTTACAATACATAAAAATTATTTAAATTCCTCTTTAGCCTATATTCGATTAAAAGTTAGTCTATCTTTTCCCAATCTAGATCTGGCCTTAGTTCGCAACTTGTAATTGCAGCAAGGACATCTAAGTCCGTCATAATGAATCCATATCATACACATTTGGCATCTTTTTTGGCCTTTTGTATACCGTCCCTCCGATTGTTTGCCCAGTACTTGGAATTCTTTACATTTTCCTGAACATGTGGGATGTACAATCTTATCCCGAGACATTATACAGATACAGATGTGTTACTTCTTTTAAACAAATTGAAAATTAGAGACAACTGATTAGATCTTGTTAATTTATTCAAATTTACAAACTAAGAAATTACAATGAGATAAAAATTGAATGTGTCAATTACAGACAAAAATAATTAGGAATTACTTTCAAATTTGATAATACTTTCACTTTCTTTTACATGTGGTATATTTTTACTTTCAAGAAAACTTTCTATCGTTCCACTCCATTTTCTAACGCTTTGATACTTTGGCCTTTTGTTGCTTTTGTTAACTACCTGTTCTATGTAATCAACATACCAAAATTCATTGGCAAGAGAATCTATCTGTGTTTGAATCCAAATGCCAGTCATGATTTGATTTTATCAAGAGTTTTCTTTTGTAATTTCCAAAGTATCATGAAATATGGTGGCTTTGATGATTTTATATCTAAATTCTACCACAGATTGCATAAAATCGACAAATTTTTCTGCCTGAATATTGTCTTTTAAAACTATACTGTGAGCAGATTTGTCACGTAATAAAACTACTACTTCATTATCATACACGTTAAGAATCTCTTTAATGAAAATCTCATTGCCAGTGTTTATGAAAATCATACTTGCTAGTTTTTGTGTTTCATATTTATCACTACAAATAATTAGAATTTTTGAGAGTATGTCCTGACTTGTATTCATTTTACATCACTGAAAAAACAACTATCCAACAGAGTCATCCATCTCAAGTTTAATGAGTCTGTTTAATTCAACAGCATACTCCATTGGTAATTCTTTTGTAAATGGTTCCATGAAACCATTAACAATTAGAGTTAGTGCGTCTTCTTCGC
>JAPFBP010000079.1 GCA_029250275.1 Candidatus Nitrosopumilus sp.
AGACCAGATCATAATGATGTATCCCTGTAAAGTGGTTATGCGATGATCTCAAGGGAGAAAAAATTTCAAATGGTTCAAAATATGGATATGACCAAAAAAGAAAATAAAAACTAGAAAACTTTGAAATTAATATTCAACATAAATCGTATCTGACTGTGATATGATTAGTATAATTTATTCTACTCTCTTATTAATGAGCATCTTCATACTAAGCCAGATAAGATATTTTTATGTCCAAATTAGCCCCACTTCCACCAGCTCCTATCCTAATGATCTGTTTTGGTCATTGTGGTATTGGACTAGGTGCTGAATCCTATAGACGGTTATTATTAGACGTTGGAGCAAACCCTCTAAAACCAACACTTAATCCAAAAGAAGAGTCACGTGTTCTAAAAAGATACGGCAGTACAATTCTTAGACTACCTACCTCTTACGGGGATGGTGATATTCCACTTATTCCAAGAGCACTGTTAGTTGATTTAGATCCAAGAGCTGCAAATCTAATTTTACAATCATATCCTGATCTTTTTGCATTACGTGATCAACATGTGATTCATGGCGCAGGTGGGGCTGCAAGAAACTGGGCAGAGGGAAAAACACGATTCCTAGAAGAAATGAGAACTAAAGTTGACATTAAAAAACAATTATCTGCAATTTCTCCAGAACCTGTTAGAGGCTATGTTGTTCCATTTGCTATGGGTGGTGGAACTGGAAGTTCATTTTCAAGTGCATTTATTGAATATATCAAAAAAGATACACAAGAACATGCAACTATTGCCACATTTGGGCTGTTACCTGAATTTGGATGGGATCCGGTAATTTTTGAAGCTGCTGCAATTAACATAGTAATGAATCTTGAATATCAAATCAAATACAGTGACTGTTCTATTTTAATTTCAAATAAGGCATTGAGACTACTTGCACATCAACATGAAAAAAAGTTACAAAAAATTCCTTCTATTATAGATGATCTTCCAAAAGAACATGAAGTTGGATGGAAGGACTACAAGGGAATGAACTTGATAGCTGCTAATACCATTTCTATGTTTATTTCTTCATTTGCAAGAGAAACTGAATGGGATATGTCTAATTACCGCACATGGCTTGCAACTAAAAAACCAAAATTTGCAATTCCTTGGATAATGCCTGTAAGTCCATCTGAAAATCAATGGGGAAGAGACATACTCACATCTACCAAGAATAACACTATGGAGGATATTCTAAACAAAATTGACAAAAAAGAAGATGCCTTACTTTTTGATATTGACGAAAACGACATTAGGAATAATGGTAGTTCACGAGATTCTTGTTGTATATTGGTTAAAGTAAAGGGTGAATTTGATATCAAAGAACGTGAGGCAATCAAAAGAATTATCAAAGACAAATTCAACATCGAAGAATCTAGAATGATCTTTATAAAAATTCCAATAATAGAAGGGGAACAAGCAAGTATTGCAGTATTGATTAACACCAAGGCAATTGGGCCTAAAATTTTAGAGATTGCAAAGGAAGCAGAAGAATCTTGGGACGGATATAAAGATGAATATGGTAAATGGGGACTTTCAACTGAGGAATTTAAACAAGGCCTAATGGATGTAGTACATCAATTCAGCTAAAGACATGCCAGATTTTGAGACTCTAGAAAACATTGCAATTCAGATAAAAGAGAACCGATTAAAATTACATGAAATTGAAGATTCGCTATCTAGTGTGAATGTACAACTTCATGAAATTCCATTAAAACGAACAACCGAGTCAACATTTGCAAAAATGATTGGTGTTGGATATGATGATAAAATGTCTGAACTTGAAAGAGCAAAAGCACAATTGGAAATAACCAAAACCGATCTCAAGTCCTCTATCGCTAAAGACATTGCCACTTTTATTTCAGGATTCAGCTCACCTGATCTGATAATTCCTCTTGAAAACGTTCCTCAAATAATTGATGGAAAAACTGTTTACAAGTACAGAGACAACTCTAAATTCAAAAATCTTTTTGAGATATTATGTGAGATGTTAGGTCTAAGTTCTCCACTTGTCATTAAAGATGTCATGCTATCGCCAACTGAAATTATTATAGCTGTAAAAGATGAATTTGAGGCAAAGCAGAAATTTATCAACAGCCTACATGAGATACAAAACACGTTACTGATTAAAAAAAAATAATCTAATAATTGTTGCAATTTTTAGAGCATATTATTTCTACGAATTGTTCATCCATGGAATATCAACCTGATTGATTATTGGAGTCTATGTTGGAATTCAATTTACTGTGTCATTTTTAATTGAAATGAGGCGGTCTTTTTCAAATATGTTTAGTTTAAACGGTTCATTTGAATTATTTTCACGCTTATCTGCGTC
>JAPFBP010000056.1 GCA_029250275.1 Candidatus Nitrosopumilus sp.
GAAATGATTACTAGAGATAACATAACATCACATGAATTCATAGGATTAGATACAGAGATCATCCAATCAACTAATCCACAAGTAATAGGATTAAATGGAAGAATTATCAATGAAACAAAATCAATGTTTACAATAAACACAGAAAATGGATCAAAATCTATTGCAAAATCAACTAACAGTTGGAAATTCTCAATTGAAGGAAAAGATGTAGTTGTAGAAGGTAGCAAAATAACAAAAAGACCATTTGATAGAATTGGAGGAAAAGCATGACTCATAATATCGGATTAAAAGTAAAAGAACCAATAAGAGAATGTGAAGATAAACATTGTCCGTTCCATGGAGGTTTATCAATCAGAGGAAAATTATTTGATGGTAAAGTAACAGGAAGTAAAGCAAGAAAGACAATTACATTACAAAAAGATGCACCAATTTACTTTAGTAAATATAAGAGATATGCCAGAGGTACAAGTACTATTCACGCACACGTTCCAGGTTGTATTGATGTTGAAACAGGGGATCATGTCTTAACTGCAGAATGCAGACCAATCTCCAAATCAGTATCATATGTAGTTGTAGAGGTTAAAGCATAATGGCAAAGCAAGCAGGTAAAGGCGTACAAGAATTTAGACCACGTGTTACCAAAGTACTTCCAATGGGGGCAAACATTGTTTGCGCAGATAACTCTGGTGCTAAAATTTTAGAAATAATTAACGTTCCAAGACATCACACAAGAGCAAGAAGATATACATCAGCATCTGTTGGTGACTTTTGTAATGTAGTAGTTAAGAAAGGTCCTGCAGAATTAAGAAAGCAAGTTTATGGTGCAGTAATCATTAGACAAAAATATGCAATTCGTAGATTAAACGGCGTAAGAGTTTGTTTTGAAGATAACGCAGCAGTACTCATCACTCCAGAAGGAGAAACTAAAGGAACAGACATCAAAGGACCAGTAGCAGCAGAAGCTACAGAGAAATGGCCAAGAGTAGCTAACTTGGCATCAATGGTGGTATAATAAAATGAAACCAACTAAAATGCGCAATCTGATGATTTATCAAGCAACATACCAAACTAAAAGTAAGCAGCTTGGAAGTGCACTTTCAAAAGATCTTCATAAAAAATATGGTAAAAGAAGTGTAAGAGTAAGTGAAGGAGATAGTGTTAGAATAGTAAGAGGAGAATTTAAAGGAGTAGATGGTAAAGTATCCAAAATATCCATACCAAAAAGTAGTGTTGCAATTGAAGGAGTAAAGAAAGAAAAAACCAAAGGCGATAAATTTGACGTTTACATTCACACATCCAATCTTGTAGTTACTTCACTTAACACAGAAGACAAATGGAGAATTGCAAAACTTGAAGGAAAAGATCCTAGAAAACAACCAAAAGTAGAAAAAGTGAAAACAGAAACAAAATCAGAACCTGTCAAAGAGGTTATTAAAGAAACAAAAGGGGCAAAAAAGGGCAAAAAAGAGGAAGTTGAAAAATAATGGTAAGTATTGCAGGTAGTAAAAAACTCAAACGTCAAATGGCTCCACAATTCTGGGGAATTGCCAGAAAAGCAAAAAGATTTGTAATTACAGTAAAACCAGGTCCACACAAAAAGGGATCTTCAGTACCAACGGCAGTATTTCTAAGAGATGTGTTAGCCATCGTCTCCACTCTAAGAGAAGCAAAAGCTTCAATTTATTCTGGAAGAGTAAAGATTGACGGAGTTGTAAGAAAATCACTTCACCATGCAATTGGATTAATGGATGTTGTTGAATTAGCAGATGTTTCAGAAATTTATCGTCTAGTTCCAACGGAAGATAAATTACTAAAACCAATTAAAATTAACGAATCAGAAAAATCTAAAAAACTTGTCAGAGTCGCCACTAAAACTACAATCAACAAAGGGAAATTACAAATTGGATTCCATGATGGGCGTTCATTAATTTCAGATATCAAAGTAAACGTTGGAGATACTTGTTTAATTCAAATTCCACAAGTAAAAATTCTTGAAGTAATTAAATTAGAAGTAGGTTGTCAAGGACTAGTTACTCGAGGAAGTAACGCAGGTCAAATTGGAAAAATCGAAACAATTGAAGAAGGAACATTCATTCTACCAAAAAGAGTCATCGTTACATTAGAAGATAGGAAAATCGAAATACCTGCAGATATAATTATGCCAATTGGAAAAGAGGAACCAATAATTCAATTAAAGTGATCATATGTCTCAAATAACAGAAACCCCAATGAAGAAAATATCTTTAGAGAAAATCGTACTAAACATGGGTTTAGGAAAATCAGGGGATGTAATCAACATTGCAAAAATAGCACTAGAACAAATTTCCGGAAAAAAACCGTCTGTACGTAATGCAAAAGAAGCACATAGAGATTGGGGAGTTAGAAAAGGAGAACCAATTGGCGTAGCAGTAACAATTCGTGGAGATGATGCGACAGCATTATTCAAAAGATTACTTGAATCAAAAGGCAACAAGGTAAAAGGTAAATCATTTGATAATTTTGGAAACTTTTCATTTGGAATTAATGAACACATAGACATACCAGGTGTAAAATACGATCCACAAGTGGGAATTTTAGGACTAGGAATTTCAATTACATTATCTAGACCAGGATATGGAATTAGAAGTCGAAGTAAACATAAAGCAAAAGTTGGAAAAAGTCATATTATTAAACGTCAAGAAGCACAGGACTATATTACAAAAGAATTTGGAGCAACTGTAATATAATGAAAGATAGATCATACGAAGCAACTGGAAGAAAAGTGCATAATTTTGGTAGAGGTTCCAGATGGTGTAAAAGATGTGGGGATTACACAGCAGTTATTCAAAAATATGATTTAATGTTATGTAGACGATGCTTCAGAGAAGTAGCAACATCTTTAGGGTTCAGGAAAAATAAGTGAGATAACATGCCAGCAACAAACGTCTTAGCAAATCTATTTGTCACACTTTACAATAATGAAGCTAGAAGAAAATCAGATTGTCTCATCCTTCCAACATCAAAACTAGGTATTGAAGTTCTAAAAACCCTTCAAAAAGACGGTTACATTGGAGAGTTTGAGCACATTGATGATAAAAGAGGTGGAAAATTCAAAATTAAACTATTAGCAAAAATAACAAAGTGTGGAGCAATATCTCCAAGATTCAAAGTAAAAACGGATGAATATAATAGTTGGGAGCAACAATATTTGCCTTCATATAACAGAGGAATGCTCTTGGTTACAACTAACCAAGGAGTAATGTCTCACCATGAAGCAGTACAGAAAGGAATTGGAGGATTTTTGATTGGTTATGTCTACTAAACAAATTGAAAAATTTAAAGGCGAAGTAGTCATACCTGAAGGAGTCAAAGTGTCGCTAAACAAGTACATGTTACACTTTATAGGACCTCTAGGTAAAACTCACAAAAGTTTTAAATCAATTCCAGTAAGTATTGAAATAACTGAAGGTAAAATTCTTTTAACCTCAATAGAATCCAAAAAGACAGATTATGCAATATTACACACTGCAAGATCAATTATTAGAAACATTTGTGAAGGTTTGGTAACTGGATACACAATTAAAATGAAAATAGTATTTTCTCACTTTCCAATTACAGTTAAAGTTGATGGAAAGAAAATCATAATTGAGAATTTCCAAGGAGAACGTGCACCAAGAATAACAAATATTGTTGGCAACACCAAGGTAATTCCAAAAGGAGAAGACGTGATAATTACAGGAGAAGTATGGACTGACGTTACTCAAACTGCAGCTAACATTGAACAAAAATCCAAAGTAAAAAACAAAGATCATAGAGTTTTCCTTGACGGCATCTATGGATTTGAAAAGAAAAAAGGCATAGAAAAATAGAAATCTAATTTAACAAATGACCCTTGATCCTGAATTTTCAAAACAAACAACTGATTTAATAGAACAAACATTAGAATTATACAAATCTGCAGGAGTATCTCCGAGAATTGGAGACACATGGGAGTGTGGGAATATCGGAGATTTTTTGTGTGGGTTTTTTGTTGGTGAAATGGTGGGTTCAGCACTTAGTGCATTTCAAATTGTACATAAAAGAGAACCAACATCTAATGAACACCTGGAAATTATTGAATTAGTAGAAAGTCATGCAAAAGAAATTAAAGAATTTTTTGCTAAATTCAACTAAAGACTTTCTAATTTTAGTGATTTATGCTTAGTCGCAAAGATTAAATCACTTTTGCCAAGGTACTCAAATGTGTGCCTCCCTAGCTCAGCGTGGTAGAGCAACCGGCTGTTAACCGGTTGGTCACCAGTTCAAGTCTGGTGGGAGGCGCTCTACTTTCTAAACTCGAGTTTTGAAATATTTTATTTTTATAATGATCTGATAATCGAAGATAATGATTTAATATATTTCTAAATTCGAATATAGAAACATTGATCGATTGTTAGTAATTGGTTTACTCTATTAGACAATATAGATCTAATAGGTGATCGCATACTTAGAATGATGCAGGAGGGTTACATTGGTCAGAACTAGAAGGGCCAACAGATATTGTGTTGATTGTGGAGCAAGATTAGTGTATTATCCCAGATTGTCAAATCCAAAAGCCCCCAATGAGCACAGAGTACTAGTTTATGCATGTCCAGATTGTACAGATGACTTTGAAAAACCAAAAATGTTCTCAATTAGACGTAATCAAGTAGATGATCCTTTAGAGACAGTGGAAATTGAAATCACACAATTACATAAAAAAGCAATTGTCGCAAAATAAAGTGAATTATCATGTCACATCCAGAAAAACCTAGAAGTAATGTTTGGTTTTTGTTACCAATTTTCTTTGGAGCGATTGGCGGTATAATTGCATTTTTTATTTTACGACGAGATGACCAATCAAAGGCAAAAAATTGTTTGTATCTTGGAATTGCATTTATGATTTTTGGAATAATTCTAAATATTTTGATTGTATCATCAATTCCAGGCTTAGATTCAGGCTTTAATGTGAACATCTAACCAATAGTTTCTTGTTTTCTAGGTAAAGATAACAGTTATTTCTAAATTCGAATTTAGAAACATTCTAAATTTAGCACTGATCATTCAGATTTAGAATCATATAGGACTAATTTGAAATAATTTCTATGACTGTATCTAGGATGAGAGATAATGTTGAAAGGTGGATAATTCATGAAGGTCTTCAATCTGAAGAAGTAAGAAATCCTGAAAATAATTTTCAAATACTTGTAAAGCATGCAGGGCGATATGGAATTCCAGTCGACGTGTTTGAACCAAAAGGGCAACCTGGAATTCTAGTAATTGGTGCCAAAGTGGTAATGAAAAATAGTCAAATTGCAAGATACTTGGAATTTAATGCAGAAGAAAAAGAGAGATTTGAGAATAAGGTGAATGCTTTTTGCAATTCTATACAGGTAATTAACAAAATGATCACAGAAGATGGAAAACAAAAAGTCGGCGTTTATGTGGTTATGGATGATAAAGAAAACATCAATCAACAGACAATGCTTGATGCAATAGATAGTGTTTCTGAGAAATACGACAAGACATCTAGATTTTTGCTGAAAACATTTTAAAAAAAATAGACGATTTATCAGTTCTACGCGGACCTTATATCGAAAACTAGTCAGGTGATAATATGAAAAATAAATTATTAAAATTTAAAGAGAAAGGTAATTTTTTAGAAAGCCAAATGCTCAAACTCAATGCGTGAAAAAACAAGGTTTTTGTCTTGACAACAATCGCAACTTTAGTGGTGTTTTTTAAATTAATATCTTCAATATTCTATTCAGACACTCGGCAAGAGACTTTGAAATTAGTGTTAACATCATAGTTAACAAACTAAGACTTGAAAATAGAAGTTCAAAATTCGAGATAATTCAGAATTTAATATGATCAAAAGGATAGATGAGATTCTGGATACATATGACAGTAGCGTGGTACAACCCCATGAATAATTTCTTCAAAGTCATATGACTGGCTCTAGCAGTGCATTTCATTGTAAAAACAGTCCAGAAGGAATTGAAACAGTAAGAATTACGACAACAGTCTCCAAACTCCTAAAATGCTTCTTTTTAGGGAAAATTTATCGTATCATATAATGTCACAGTATATCACATCAAACATACAGAAACAGTGTTGGTAAAAGATATAGAAAATCAAGTTACTAACCAATTAGGCTATAATCCGTAGGTTAACCATAATTTTATTGAAAATCCCCCCTCCTTTTTACATAAAATGTATGTCCGATAGTACACACATATAATAAAAACAGAATTTTTCTAAAATAAAACATAGAAAAGAATACTTTACAAATTAATGAATCTGCAATAAATGAAACGTTTGCATTTACAAATAACATCTCAGATGAATTTAGAATGTCATATCCAGTCTATTTTTACAGATACTGGATTGGATTACATTAATTTCAGAGTGTTCTAAAATAAGCAATTTTACAAAACTAAGCCTATGCGTTAAACCCCCCCTGAAAAATACGTGGTTTAGTCATGTTATGAAATTTTCAAAATGAGGCATTTGATGGGGGGGTATAACACTTGTGCCTAGATACAATATGCAACTGTAATTCCATCAAGCTCTCCCAGCAAAACAACCCCAAACTATTAGCGTCGTGTGTAAAAGCTCAACCCATAAAAATAAGTCAAAAAAGACATAATTCATTAAAAAATTGTCAAATGAATTCAAGAATTTATTTCAAAATTTTGTAATGTAATTCAACCAAAGTATACCGTAATCAGTTGTTTTAATCAGTT